>JAJXYU010000171.1 GCA_021780395.1 Pseudomonadota bacterium | reverse complement strand
GCCGCGCGCGCGGGCTCGCCGTCGGCGCCGCCCGCCGCGGCGGCGTCGCGCAGCGCCGCGAGCAAGCCTTCGGCGAACTTCGCCGCGTACGACGACGGCATCGATCGAAGGCGCGCGAGTTCGTCCGCATCGGCCGGCGCGGCCTCGGCGACCTCGTAGATCGCCGCGTCCGGCAGGATCCACGCGCGAGGCAGGTTGCGTTGCTGCGCGGTCCGCTCGCGCCAGGCGGCGAGCGCCTTCGCGCGGGCCCGCGCGAGGGGTTCGAGCCGCGCGATCCCGCCGAGCCGCTCCCACGCCGAGTCGGGGTCGGACTCGTAGAGGCGCGGATCCGCGAGCGCTGCGCAATCCTCGCGTACCCAGTTCTCGCGCCCGAGCGCGCGCACCCGCTCCTCGAGCATCGCCGCGATCTGCTCGAGGTAGCGGACGTCGTCCGCGGCATAGGAGAGCTGCTCGCGCGACAGCGGCCGCTTCGACCAGTCGGTGCGCGTGTGGGCCTTGTCGAGACTGACGCCGAGGAGCGTGCGCACGAGCTCGGCGTAACCGATCTGCGGCTTCAGCCCCGCGCACGCGGCGGCGACCTGGGTGTCGAACACCGGGGCGGCGATCCGGCCGGCCGCGTGGCGCAGCGCCTCGAGATCCTGGCGCGCGGCGTGCGCGAGCTTGCGCAGCAAGGGTGCCTCGAGCAGCGGGACCAGCGGATCGAGCCGCAGCGCGAGCGTGTCGATGCACCAGATCTCGCGATCGGCCGCGATCTGCAGCACGCACAGCCGAGGGTAGTAGGTGCGCTCTCGCAGGAACTCGGTGTCGATCGCGATCCCGTCGGCGGTCCGCAGACGTCGCGCGAGCTGTTCGAGGCCTGGTTCGTCGTCGATCCAAATCGGGTCGGGCACTGTCGGGTTCCGCGTGTACAATCCGGTCGGCTTCCTCGAAGCGGAATTATGAACGAATCGGCCGCGGAAAACTGACGATGCACGTACACATCCTGGGCATCGGCGGGACCTTCATGGGCGGCATCGCGGCGATCGCCCGCGAAGCGGGCTTTCGCGTGACCGGATCGGACCGCAACCTGTATCCACCGATGAGCACGCAGCTCGCGGCGCTCGGCATCGAGGTGATCGACGGTTACGAGGCCGGGCAGCTCGACCTGAATCCGGACGTCGTCGTCGTCGGCAACGCGCTGAGCCGCGGTACGCCGGTCGTGGAGGCGATGCTCGATCGCGGACTACCGTACGTGTCCGGTCCCGAGTGGCTCGCCGAGCACGTGCTGCGGTCCCGCCACGTGATCGCGATCGCGGGCACGCACGGCAAGACGACGACGACCGGCATGCTGAGCTGGATCCTCGAGTCCGCGGGCCTCGCGCCCGGCTTCCTGATCGGCGGCGTCCCCGAGAATTTCACCACGACCGCGCGGCTCGGCTCGGCCCCGTTCTTCGTGATCGAGGCCGACGAGTACGACACCGCGTTCTTCGACAAGCGCGCCAAATTCGTCCATTACCGCCCGCGGACCGCGGTGCTGAACAATCTCGAGTTCGACCATGCCGACATCTATCCCGATCTCGCCGCGATCGAGCGACAGTTCAACCAGCTGCTGCGCACCGTCCCGCGCGCGGGTCGAGTGATCGTCAACGGCGAGGATCCGGCGCTCGCCGACGTGCTCGCCGCCGGCTGCTGGACGCCGCGGGAAACGTTCGGGATCGACCTCCCGGGGAGCGACTGGGCGGCGCGCGTCGAACGCGGCGGCGCGTGCGATCGCTTCGAGATCCTGCGGCGTGGCGCGACGGTCGGGCGCGTCGAGTGGCCGCTGATCGGTCGCCACAACGTGCAGAACGCCTTGGCCGCTGTCGCGGCGGCGGAGCACGCCGGCGTCGCGCCGGCGCGCGCGATCGACGCACTGTGCGCGTTCCGGGGCATCCGGCGCCGGATGCAGGTGCGCGGCATCGCGGGCGGAGTCACCGTTTACGACGATTTCGCCCATCATCCGACCGCGATCGCGACGACGCTCGAGGGGCTGCGCGCCCGCGTCGGCACCGCCCGACTGGTCGCGGTGCTGGAGCCGCGCTCGAACACGATGAAGCTCGGGGCGCACCGGGACGCGCTCGCCGCGGCCGTCTCGGCCGCCGATGACGCGTGGTTCCTCGCGCCGCCGGACCTCGGCTGGGATCTGCGCGAAGCGATCGCCCCGCTCGGCGACCGCGCGCACGTCGCCGCGACCGTCGACGAACTCGCCGATCGCCTGGTGCGCGCCGCGCGCCCCGGGGATCACTGGCTGATCATGAGTAACGGCGGGTTCGGGGGGCTGCACGAACGGGTGCTGCGGCTGCTCGACTCGATGCGAACGGCACCCAGAACCCGCGCGTGATCCACAGCGCGGCCGCGATCGCGAAGCCCCAGGGCAGTACCCAGTAGCCGAGGATCCCGTCGAATCGGCCGACCCAGATCGACGACAACGTCGCCGCGTCGCGCACGGTCGCGAGCTGCAGCATCCGCAGCACGACCACCCAGCCGCCGTGCAGACCGATCGAGACCGCGTTGTTGCCGGTCAGGATCCTCGTCATGCTGAGGATCAAGCCGACGATGAGCCACGACAGGAACGAATCGAGTACCGCCGACGGGTGCGACAGCGGGACGAAGGAACGGGACAGGAGCACGAAACCGCTGCGCCACGCGAGCTCGTCGGGCGGAATGCTCGCCTTCGCGAAGAAGTGCAGCACCGCGAACACCGGCGCGGTCAGCAGGGCGCCCGCCCAGGGGCCGGACTCGCGCTCGATCGCCGTTTGCATCGCGCCGCGCATCACCGTCTCCTCGATCAACGCGACCGCGATGCCCGAGGCGAGGCCGATCAGGAAGATCCGCGCGAGGCTGCCCGCGGACGGCGTGAATCCGGGTGCGATCTCGCGCAGGTGTGCGCCGAGCAGGAACGCCGCCCCGAGCGCGGCCGTCGCGACGCCGACCCCACCCCAGATCAGCGCTTGCGCGAGGAACCGTCGCCGCGGCAGGCCGAAGCCGAAATCGGCGCGCGCGCGCAGATCGAGCCGTCGGCACAGCCAAACGAGCTCGCCCGCGAGGATCAGCATCGCGACGCGCTCGGCGACGCGGTGGAACGCCCAGTGGCCGATCCCGCCGACGAGCCAGTACGCCGGATAGGCGGCGCCGGCGCCGACCAGCAGCGCGAGCACGATCACCGCGACGAAGGCTGCGAACGCGCGCATCGTTAACCGGCCGAGCCGCGAGCGGGCGCGCCGTCCGCCGCGACCGCCGCGAACGCGCGTTCCGCGGCGGCGATCGTCGCATCGAGGTCCGCGGGCGAGTGGGCCGAGGAGACGAAGCCCGCCTCGAACGCCGACGGCGCGAGATACACCCCGGCCGAGAGCATCTGGTGGAAGAAGCGCGCGTACCGCCGGGTGTCGCACGTGGCGACCTTCGCGTACGAATCGACCCGGGATTCCTCCGTGAAGAACAGGCCGAACATCCCGCAGACCTGATTGGTCGCGAGCGGCACGCCGGCGCGGCGCGCCGCCGCCGCGAGCCGATCGACGAGGGTCGCGGTCGTCTCCGCGAGACGCGCGTGGAAGCCCGGTGCCGAGATCGCCTCGAGCGTCGCGAGACCCGCGGCCATCGAGACCGGATTGCCGGACAGCGTCCCGGCCTGATAGACCGGCCCGAGCGGCGCGAGTCGGCGCATCACGTCGCGCCGGCCGCCGAACGCGCCGACCGGCATACCGCCGCCGATGATCTTGCCGAGCGTGGTCAGGTCCGGCCGGATCCGGTACACCGCTTGAGCGCCGCCGAGCGCGACGCGAAATCCGGTCATCACCTCGTCGAGGATCAGCAGGGCGCCGACACGGTCGCATTCGGTGCGCAGCGTCTCCAGGAAGCCGTCGACCGGGGGGACGCAGCTCATGTTGCCCGCGACCGGCTCGACGATCACGCAGGCGATCGAGTCGCCGATCGCCCGGAACGCCTCGCGCACCCCGTCCGGATCGTTGTATGCGAGCGTGACCGTGTGCTTCGCGAGGTCCGCCGGTACGCCGGGCGAGGAGGGCACGCCGAGCGTGAGCGCGCCGGAGCCCGCCTTGATCAGCAAGGAGTCCGAGTGACCGTGATAGCAGCCCTCGAATTTCACGATCGTCTCGCGCCCGGTGAACCCGCGGGCGAGGCGGATCGCGCTCATCGTCGCTTCGGTGCCCGAACTGACGAACCGCAGCATCTCGATCGCGGGCATCGTGTCGATCACCTTGCGTGCGAGCCGCGTCTCGAGCTCCGTCGGTGCGCCGAAGCTCAATCCGTCCGCGGCCGCGCGTTGCACGGCGGCGACGACGGTCGGGTCGGCGTGCCCGAGGATCGCCGGACCCCAGGAGCCGACGTAATCGATGAACTCGCGTCCGTCCGCCGCGAACGCGCGGGAGCCGGCGGCGCGGCGGAAGAACACCGGCTCGCCGCCGACGCCGCGGAACGCGCGCACCGGCGAATTCACGCCACCGGGAATGTATTCGCAGGCTTCTTCGTACAGGCTCACCGAGCATCTCCTCGCGGTCGGTCGATCGCGGAGGATTCTAAATCCTCTACGCGATCCGCGTCTCGTCCGTGGATGGCGGCCTCCACGGCAGTTCGAGCGCCACCTCGAGGCCGCCGTCCGGGCGGTTGGCCGCGCGCGCGCTGCCGCCGTGTGCACGCAGTACCTGCGCGGTGATCGCGAGACCGATGCCTTCGCCGCCGCTGTCGCGGTCGCGAGACTCCGCGACCCGGTAGAACGGCTCGAAGATGCGCGACAGGTCGGCGGGCGGGACGCCGGGTCCGTGATCGCGGATCGAGATTCGCCCCCCGCGCTCGAACCTCTGCAGGTCGACGTCGACCACCGCGCCCTCGGGACTGTAGCGGATCGCATTGCGCAGCACGTTCTCGATCGCGCTGCGCACGAGTTCGCGGCTTGCGGACACCTCGACCGGTTCGCCGGTCACGAGCCGGACCGAACCGCGCTTCGCTGCCGCCTCGTAGTTCGCATCGCGCACGACTTCCGTCAGCAGTTCGCCGAGGTCGACCGGCTCCAGATCGAGTCGCGGCGATTCGCCCTGCAGGCGCGCGAGCTTCAGTACCTGACCGATCATCGCGTCCAGCCGCTCGATCTCGCGTTCCATGCGGTCGATCTGCCGCGCCGAATCCGGCGGCGACCGGCGCGCGAGCGCGACCGCGACCCTCATGCGGGCGAGCGGCGACCGAAGCTCGTGCGAGATGTCGCGCAGCAGTCGGGTCCGTGCCGCGCGCGTCGCGCGCAACTGGTCGGCCATCGCGTCGAACTCGCGGGCGAGGACCGCGAGCTCGTCGCGGCGACCGTCCAGGCCGACGCTCACGCGCGACGCGGGATTCTCGGACGCGAGCGCCCGCGCGCCCTCCTGCATCCGGCGGATCGGCGCAGACAGGTGGCGCGCGAGCCAGCCGCTCGCGATCGCGCTCACGATCAACGCGATCGCGAGCACCGCCGGCGGAATGCCGGGAAGCGCGAACGCACCGAACAGCATCGAGCGTCGCGGGACCACCAGGATCGCGTACGCGGCCCCGTCCGCGCCGACCAGCCGGGGCCAGGGTCGCATCGGCCGTATCTCGACGCGAGGCCCGTTGCCGTCGCGGCGCTGATCGGCGGCGATCTGCGCCGAGCGCCGGCCGATCTGCAGCCGTCGGCTTGCCGGCGGCGACAGCCGGCGACCGAGGATGTCCTTGCCGTCGGGGCCGACGATGAACAGGTCGTGCCCCGGAACGCGATGTTCGTTCGCGGCGAGCCACGAGCGCAGCCGCGCGAGTCCGCCGTTCGCGAGCGCGTCGGCAGCGGCCATTGCGACCGGCGCATGCCGCTGCCACTCGTGCGACTCGAATTCCCGCGTCGCGATCGCATCGGTGATCGCGATGCTGCCGCCGGCGATGATCGCCATCGACAGCCAGAACAGCACGAAGATCCGGACGAACATCTAGGCCTCGGCGATCGTGAGCATGTAGCCCGAGCCGCGGACATTGCGGATTCCGGGGTTCGTGCTCTTCTCGAGATCGAGCTTGCGGCGCAGGTTGCTGATGTGCGTGTCGATGCTGCGATCGTATGGCACCAGCTTGCGGCCGAGGGCCTGCTCGGTCAGCGCCTCGCGCGAGATCACCTGGCCCGACGAGCGCATCAGCAGCTCGAGCACGCGGAACTCCGCGCCCGTCAGCGGCACGGGTCTGCCGTCGACGCGCACCTGATGCGTCCCCGAGTGCAGCGAAATCGGTCCCACGTCGAGCGTCTCGGGGAGGCCCGCGCGGGGGGCGCGAAGCGTGGCGCGGCGCAGGATCGCTCGCAGCCGGGCGACGAGTTCGCGCGGATTGAAGGGCTTGCCGAGATAGTCGTCGGCACCGAGTTCGAGTCCGACGATACGATCGACGTCGTCACCCCGCGCGGTCAGCATCAGGATCGGGGTGGGTCGCGCTGCGCCGAGTTCGCGCAGCACGTCGAAGCCGCTGATGCTCGGCAGCATCACGTCGAGGATCACGATGTCGAAGTCGTGCTTGCCGAGCGCGCGCAGGGCCTCGCCGCCGTCGTGCACGCTGGTCACGTCGAAGCGCTCGCCGCTCAGGTACTCGGTGAGCATCTGGCACAGCTCGCGATCGTCGTCCACGAGCAGCACGCGCGCGACGCCGCTCTCGACCGACATTGCGCCGTTCGCACTCATCTCGCGCCAAACCCTCCGGTGTCGACCGATCCCGGGGCCATACTCTGGCACAGCCCGGGCCGCCGGGGCCCGAGTCGGCGGCCCGGATTCACAATTCTTTGCACAGCCGTGCGCGTGCGGGCCGGCGGTTCACAGAACTTTGCCGATCCTTGCGCTGCCGACGACACTCGTTCACGCACGACGCGCCTAGACTGCCTCGCGAACGTCGATCGAGCGACGCTTGAGGAGGATTGCAGCATGAAGTACCCGATTCGAATCGCGAGAGCGGCGGGTGTGGTCGCGCTCGCCGCGGTCGCGCTCGGCAGCGCCGGTCCGCGGAACGCGCGAGCCGCGACGGAGTCTGCGGTGACGCCGGCGCCAGCGACGGGCGGCGGACCGCCCGCCCAAGGGCGCCCGAACGGTCCGGGGCCGTGGATGCCGGGGCCCTGGATGCAAGGGCCGTGGAGGCGCGGCCGGTGGGATGCGCGCGGCGCGACCGAGTGGATCGTGATTCAGCGGCCGCTCGGGCCGGAGGCGGGTCGCCGGCATCGACCGCGACCGTGGGTCCGGATCGCGCGCGGCCTGCAGCTGACCGCGACGCAGCGCGAGTCCGCACGCGCGATCTGGCGTGACGGACGCGACGCGCAGCGTCGAATCCATCGGCAGATGCGCGCCAACGCGGCGCAACTGCGCGCGGCGAACCCGGACGCGCCGACTTATGCGCAGCTGCTCGCGCACGTGAGTCGCGCGAACGGGGCGTTATTTTCGCAAGGGGTGATGTTGCGCGGCGAAACGCGCGCGAAATTCTACCGTTTGCTCACGCCCGGGCAGAAAGCGACGCTCGCGCGCTGGAACGCGCGACGGGAGGCGATGCGCCGCTGCGCTGGCGCTGGCGCGGGCCGCGTCGCCCGGCCGCCGATCACGCGCTGAGGAGCGACGCGGCCGCCCGGCGCTAACCGGCGGCAGCGGCCGAGACGGCGCGAGCGGGCGCCTCGACCCAGTGCACGCGCGACAGGATCCGCCCGTCGGAGCCGAGTTCGAAGTGGCGGAACGCCGGCGGGCGATCGTCGATCGTGAAGCGATCGCTCGCCGGCACGAACTGCGCGCCGGTCGACGGGGTCGCGAACAGGCGCACCGATCCGCGCCGACCGTCGAACGACTGGTGGACGTGACCCCAGGCGACGCCGCGCACGTTCGCGTGCGCGTCGACGACCCGCCAGAACTCGGCGGCATCCCGCAACCCGATCTCGTCGAGCCAGCGGCTGCCCATCGGGATCGGCTGATGGTGCAGACACAGCAGCGCGGGCCCCGTCGTGCGCGCGAGTTCCTCGTCGAGTCTCGCGAGCTCCGAGTCGCCGAGCCGGCCGCCGACGTCGCCGGCGGCGGAGCTGTCGAGCATCACGATTCGCCAGCCGCCGATCGAGTGCGCTCCGCCGAACTGGAACGGAGCGGCGGCGAGTTCACGTGCCATCTCCGTGGGGTCGTCGTGGTTTCCGGGAATGCAGAGCACGGGCTTCTCGAGGTCGCGGCATGCGGTGCGAAAGCGTGCGTACCCCGAGGGGTCGTCCTGGACGAGATCGCCGGTGACCAGCAGCGCACCGTAATCCGGATAGCGCGCGAGGGCGGCATCGAGCACCGCGCGCAGACTCTCGTCGGTGGCGACGCCACGCAATTTCCGATCCGCGCGGCCGTAGAGGTGCGGGTCGGTGATCTGGAGCACGAACATGGCGGAATTCTAACAAGCGGCGTGCCCGCCGACGGTGAACTGGATCATAGGCGCGCGTGAATCCAGTGCACATAAGCCGGCATGCCCGCGCGAGCGACCGCTCCCGCCGCCCGCCCGGCGTTGCTGGCGGCGGCCGCATCGGGGACAATGGCGCCCCCGACCACGTCACGAAACCCGAAGCCTCATGCCCACCCGCCGACAGCTTGCCAATGCGATCCGAGTCTTGGCGATGGACGCCGTGCAGCAGGCGAAGTCCGGGCATCCGGGCGCACCGATGGGCATGGCGGACATCGCCGAAGTGCTGTGGCGAAGCGTGTTGCGCTACAACCCCGCGAATCCCGGATGGTGGAACCGCGATCGGTTCGTGCTGTCGAACGGGCACGCGTCGATGCTGCTGTACGCGGTGCTGCACCTGACCGGCTACCCGCTCACGACCGACGATCTGCGCCAGTTTCGCCAGTTCCACTCGAAGACCCCGGGACATCCCGAACGGGATCCCGCGATCGGCATCGAGACGACGACCGGACCGCTCGGCCAGGGGTTCGCGAACGCGGTCGGCATGGCGCTCGCCGAGCGTTCGCTCGCGGCGCGGTTCAATCGACCCGGCCACGAGGTCATCGACCACCATACCTACGTGTTCTGCGGGGATGGCTGCCTGATGGAGGGCGTCTCGCACGAAGCGGCCTCGTTCGCCGGCACGCAGCGGCTCGGCAAGCTGATTGCGGTCTACGACGACAACGGGATCTCGATCGACGGCAAGGTGCGCGGCTGGTTTGCCGACGACACCGCCGAGCGTTTCGACGCCTACGGCTGGCACGTGCTGCGAGGCGTCGACGGACACGACTCCGAGGCGATCGAGGCCGCACTCGCGGCGGCGCGAGCGATCACCGACCGCCCGTCGATCCTGTGCTGCCGCACCGTGATCGGATGGGGCGCTCCGAACAAACAGGGCAGTGCGTCGATGCACGGCGAGCCGGTCGGCACCGAGGAGATCGCGGCCGCGCGCGAGAATCTTGGGTGGACCGACCCGCCGTTCGAGATCCCCGCGCCGATCCGCGCGGCCTGGGACATGCGCGAGCGGGGTGCCCGCGCCGAGGCCGAATGGCGCGCGCGCTTCGATGCGTATCGGACGGCGTATCCCGATCTCGCCGCGGAACTCGTGCGCCGCCTCGACGGCGCGTTGAGCGACGAATTCGCGGCAATCGCCGCGGCACACGTCGCGCGCGCCCAGGCCGAGGCGACCGCGGCCGCGACGCGGCAGTCCTCGCAGGCGGCGCTGAACGCGCTCGCCGGCGCGCTGCCGGAGCTGATCGGCGGCTCGGCGGACCTCACGCCATCGAACGGCACGCTGCGCCGGGACTCGGTCGCGCTCGGCCCCGATCGGCCGGACGGCGATTACGTCCATTTCGGTGTCCGCGAATTCGGGATGTCCGCGATCATGAATGGCATCGCGGCGCATGGCGGCTTCATCCCGTACGGCGGTACGTTTCTCGTGTTCTCGGACTACGCCCGCAACGCGGTGCGAATGTCGGCGCTGATGGGTCTCGGGGTCGTCTACGTCTACACGCACGACTCGATCGGGCTCGGCGAGGACGGCCCGACGCACCAGCCGATCGAGCACGTGGCGAGCCTGCGGATCATTCCGCGGCTCGAGCTCTGGAGGCCGTGCGATGCGGCGGAGACCGCGGTCGCCTGGCGAGCCGCGATCGAGCATCGGGCGACCCCGACCTGTCTCGTGCTCACGCGTCAGGCGGTTCCGCCGCAGCCGCGCAGCGTCGAGCAGCTCGCCGCGGTATCCCGCGGCGGATACGTGTTGATCGACCCGGAAGGGCCGCCGGAGGCGATCGTGATCGCGACCGGCTCCGAAGTCGCGATCGCCGCCGATGCGGTGCGCGCGGTCGCCGCGAGCGGCCGCCGCGTGCGTCTGGTGTCGATGCCTTGCCTCAGCGCGTTCGAGCGGCAGGACGAGGCCTACCGGCGCGCGGTCCTGCCGAGCGACGTGCGCGCGCGCGTCGCGGTCGAGGCCGGGGTTCGCGAGCCGTGGTGGCGCTACGTCGGATCCGAGGGTGTGGTCCTCGGGATCGAGCGCTTCGGAGAATCGGCGCCCGCGAAGCAGCTTTTCCAGCACTTCGGTTTCACGGCCGAGAAAGTGCGCAACGCGATCGAGGCCGTGCTCGCGGCATCGGATCGCGATTCAGCTCGACACAAGACCAACTGAGGACGGGAACACGATGGCAATCAAAGTGGCGATCAACGGCTACGGACGCATCGGTCGGAACATTCTGCGCGCGCTCTACGAGGCGAAGCGCACCGCCGAGTTGCGTATCGTCGCGATCAACGATCTCGGCGACGCGAAGACCAACGCCCACTTGACCCAGTACGATACCGCGCACGGCCGATTTCCCGGCGACGTGAGCGTCGACGGGGACTCGATGGTCGTCGACGGCGACCGCATCCGCGTCGTCGCCGAGCGGGATCCGACGAAGCTGCCATGGCGCGACCTCGGGGTCGACGTCGTGCTCGAGTGCACCGGCTTGTTCACGAGCAAGGCGAAGGCCTCCGCGCACATCGCCGCGGGGGCGCGCAAGGTCGTGATCTCGGCGCCTGGCGGCGACGACGTCGACGCGACCGTCGTCTACGGCGTGAACCACGGCGTGCTGAAGCCGGCGCACACGGTGATCTCGAACGCCTCCTGCACGACGAACTGTCTCGCGCCGCTCGCCAAGGTGCTGAACGACAGGATCGGCATCGTCTCCGGGGTCATGACCACGGTGCATTCTTACACGAACGATCAGGTGCTCACCGACGTCTATCACACCGATCTGCGGCGTGCGCGATCGGCGACGATGTCGATGATCCCGACGAAGACCGGGGCGGCCGCGGCCGTCGGCCTGGTGCTGCCGGAGCTCAAGGGCAAGCTCGACGGTTTCGCGATCCGCGTGCCGACGATCAACGTCTCCATCGTCGACCTTTCGTTCGTCGCGGCGCGGCCGACGAGCGTCGAGGAGATCCACGGGATCGTGCGCGAGGCGGCGGCCGGCCCGCTGAAGGGCGTGCTCGCGTACAACGACAAGCCGCTGGTGTCGGTCGACTTCAACCACGATCCGGCGTCCTCGACCTACGATGCGACCTTGACCAAGGTGATGCAGGGAACGCTGGTGAAGGTGTGCTCCTGGTACGACAACGAATGGGGATTCTCGAACCGCATGCTCGATACCACGGTCGCCTGGTCGAAAGCGACGTGATCGCGCTCGTGGCCGGCGGCGGAGCGCGTCCGTGAACGTCAAGAAGATGGCGAACTGCGATCTCGCGGGTAAGCGCGTGCTGATCCGCGAGGACCTGAACGTGCCGATCCAGGACGGCGTCGTCACCAGCGACGCGAGGATCCGCGCCGCATTGCCGACGATCCGGCTCGCGCTCGAGAGGCGCGCGCGGGTGATGTTGATGTCGCACCTCGGCCGACCGAAGGAGGGCGAATTCAGCGAGGAGGCCTCGCTCGCGCCGGTCGCGAAGCGCCTGGGCGAACTGCTCGGCGTACCGGTCCCGCTGAAGCGGGACTGGCTCGACGGCGTCGACGTTGCCGAGGGTCACGCGGTGCTGCTCGAGAACGTGCGCTTCAACAAGGGCGAGAAGAAGGACTCGGACGAGCTCGCGAAGCGGATGGCTGCGCTCTGCGACGTCTACGTGATGGACGCGTTCGGTACGGCGCACCGGGCCGAGGCGAGCACGCACGGCGTCGCAAGGTACGCGCCGATCGCCTGCGCCGGGCCGCTGCTCGTCAATGAGCTGGTCGCGCTCGAGACCGCGCTCGAGAAGCCCGCGAGGCCGATGATCGCGATCGTCGCCGGCTCGAAGGTCTCGACCAAGCTCACCGTGCTCGAATCCCTGCTCGCGAAGGTCGACGGCCTGATCGTCGGCGGTGGCATCGCGAACACCTTCCTCGCGGCCCAGGGCCGCAAGGTCGGCAAGTCGCTCTACGAACCGGAGATGCTCGATATCTGCAACCGCCTGATCGAGCAGGCGGGCAAGCGCGGCATCGAGATCCCGATGCCGAGCGACGTCGTCGTCGCGAAGGAGTTCTCGGCGACCGCCGAAGCCGACGTGAAGCCGGTGGATGCGGTCGAGGCCGACGAGATGATCCTCGACATCGGCCCGGATACCGCCGAACGCCTCGCGAAGATCCTCGCCGCGGCCGGCACGATCATCTGGAACGGGCCGGTCGGGGTCTTCGAGTTCGAGCAGTTCGGCGAGGGCACCCGGGTTCTCGCGAACGCGATCGCGCGCAGCAAGGCGTTCTCGCTCGCGGGCGGCGGTGACACGCTCGCCGCGATAGAGAAGTACCACGTGGAGGAGAGCATCTCCTACATCTCGACCGGGGGCGGCGCGTTCCTCGAGTTCGTCGAGGGCAAGAAGCTGCCGGCGGTCGAGATCCTGGAGCAGCGGGCGGGATGAGCACGCTCCTGCGGCGGGCGAAGATCGTCGCGACGCTCGGTCCGGCGACGGACGAGCCGGCGGTCCTCGCCGGCATCGTCGCCGCCGGCGTCGACGTCGTGCGCTTGAATTTCTCGCACGGCTCGAGCGCGGATCACTCGCGCCGCGCCCGGCAGGCGAGGGAGGCGGCCGCCGCCGCGGGCCGCTACATCGGCGTGCTCGGCGATCTGCAGGGTCCGAAGATCCGCATCGAGCGCTTCGCCGCCGGCCCGGTGACGCTCACCGACGGTGGGCACTTCGTTCTCGACGCGTCGCTCGGTGCGGACGAGGGAACCGCGCAGGCGGTCGGGATCGCGTACAAGAAGCTGCCGACGGACGTGTTCGTCGACGACGTCCTGCTGCTCAACGACGGCCAGATCAGTCTGCAGGTCGAGCGGATCGACGGCCCGCGAATCCACACACGGGTCCTCATCGGCGGCGAGCTCGGCAACAACAAAGGCATCAACCGCCAGGGTGGCGGACTGTCGGCCGGCGCGCTCACCGACAAGGATCGACAGGACATCCGCGCAGCGGCCGCGATGGGCGTCGATTTCCTCGCGGTCTCCTTCGCGCGCGACGCCGCCGACATCAACGAGGCACGCGCGCTCCTTCGCGAGGCGGGCGGGCACGGACTGCTGGTCGCGAAGATCGAACGCGCCGAGGCGATCGCGAACCTCGCGAACCTCGTCCGGGCGAGCGATGCGGTGATGGTCGCGCGCGGCGACCTCGGCGTCGAGATGGGCTACGCCGAGCTCGCTGGCCTGCAGAAGCAGATCATCCAGGAGGCGCGACACCAGAATCGAATCGTGATCACCGCGACCCAGATGATGGAGTCGATGATCGTGAGCCCGATCCCGACCCGCGCCGAGGTCTCCGACGTCGCGAACGCGGTGATGGAAGGGAGCGATGCGGTGATGCTGTCCGCGGAGACCGCGTCCGGCAAGCATCCGGTCAAGGTGGTCGAGGCGATGTCGCGGATCGTTCTCGGCGCGGAGAAGTACCAGGACACGCACATGCGCGTGCGCCTGCGCAACAGCGGGCACTTCGAGCGCACCGACGAGGCGATCGCCGCGGCGGTGATGTACACCGCGAACCACCTGAACGTGAAGGCGATCGTCGCACTGACCGAATCGGGATCGACGACGCTTTGGATGTCGCGCGTGCGCTCCGACATCCCGATCTACGCGTTTACGCGTCAGATCGAGACCTTGCGCCGGGTCACGCTCTACCGTGGCGTCTACCCGGTCGCGTACGACGTCACCCATGCGGAGCCGGACCGACCCTATCGCCCGATCTTTCGCCAGCTGCTCGATCTGCGATTGGTGAGCAGCGACGATCTCGTGATCCTCACGAAGGGTGAGCGCAGCGGCGTGTCCGGCGGTACCAACTCGATGCAGATCGTGCGCGTCACGGCGGAGTGAGGCGATGGGCCGTTCGTTCGATGGCACCGACCGTTACATCGCGACGCCGGAGCTCGCGACGGCGGTCAATGCCGCCGTCGTACTCGGCCGCCCGCTGCTGATCAAGGGCGAGCCGGGGACCGGCAAGACCCTGCTCGCCGAGGAGATCGCCCGCTCGCTCGACAAGCCGCTGTTCGAATGGCACGTGAAATCCACGACGAAGGCGCAGCAAGGCCTGTACGAGTACGACGCGGTCTCGCGCCTGCGCGATTCACAGCTCGGCGACGTCCGGGTGCAGGACATCCGAAACTACATCGTCAAGGGCAATCTCTGGGAGGCGTTCGAGAGCGACGTGCAGCCCGTGCTGCTGATCGACGAGATCGACAAAGCCGACATCGAATTCCCGAACGACCTGCTGCGCGAGCTGGATCGGATGGAGTTCTACGTCTACGAGACGCGGGAGACCGTCCGCGCCCGGCATCGGCCGATCATCGTGATCACCAGCAACAACGAGAAGGAATTGCCCGACGCCTTCCTGCGGCGTTGCTTCTTCCACTACATCCGCTTCCCGGACGAAGAGACGATGACGAAGATCGTCGACGTGCACTTCCCGGGGCTGAAGCGCGATCTCGTCGCCGAGGCGTTGCGCACGTTCTTCCGCTTGCGCGAGGCGCCGGGTTTGAAGAAGAAGCCGACGACCTCGGAGTTGCTCGACTGGATCAGGCTGCTCGTCGCCGAGGACATCGCGCCGGAGGCGCTGCGTGGCGACGACGCGCGCTCGCTCCTTCCGCCGCTGTACGGCGCGCTGCTCAAGAACGAGCAGGACGTGCACCTGCTCGAGCAGCTCGTGTTCCTCAGCCGCCGGAATGCTCGTTAAGTTCTTCTTCCTGCTGCGCGAGGCCGGCGTCCCGGCGACGATCCCCGAATTCCTGGCTCTGCTCGAGGCGCTGCGCGCCGGGCTCGCCGATGCGAGCGCGGAGCGCTTCTACTATCTCGCGCGCGCTTGCCTCGTGAAGGACGAGCGTCACTATGACCGATTCGATCGGGCGTTCGCGGCGCACTTTCGCGGGATCGAGGGGGCTCTTGCGACGCTCGCGCGGGAATTGCCGGCGGACTGGCTCGCTCGGCTCGAGGAGGCACGGCTCAGCGAGGAGGAGAAGGCGCGGATCCGCGCGCTCGGCGGCTGGGAGGCGCTGATGCGCGCGCTGCGCGAACGGCTCGCGGAGCAGACCGCCCGTCACCAGGGCGGCAGCAAGTGGATCGGGACCGCGGGCACTTCGCCGTTCGGCGCGTACGGGTACAACCCGGAGGGCGTGCGGATCGGACAGGACGGTTCGCGCCAGCGTCGAGCGACCAAGGTCTGGGACCGGCGGGAATTCGCGAACCTCGACGGCGACGTGGAACTCGGGACCCGGAACATGAAGCTCGCGCTGCGACGGTTGCGCCGCTATGCGCGCAGCGGTGCCGCGGACGAACTCGCGCTCGGCGAGACGATCGACGCGACCGCACGCTCCGGCGGATGGCTCGACGTGAAAATGGTCCCGCAACGGCGCAACGTCGTGAAGGTGCTGCTGCTGCTCGACGTCGGCGGCTCGATGGACGAACACGTGCGGGTGTCGGCGGAGCTGTTCTCCGCGGCACGCGCCGAGTTCAAGCATCTCGAGCAGTACTACTTCCACAATTTTCCGTACGAACGCCTGTGGCGCGACAATCGTCGCCGGACCGAGCTCGGCGTCGACACGTTCGAATTGCTGCGGACCTATGCGCGCGACTATCGCCTGGTCGTCGTCGGGGACGCGACCATGAGCCCGTACGAGATCACCGAGGTCGGCGGCAGCGTCGAGCACTGGAACGCGGAGTCCGGCGAGACCTGGTTGCGGCGCCTGCTGCAGGCCTATCCGCGGCACGTATGGATCAATCCGCAGCCCGAGGCGCTCTGGGACGGCACCCGGTCGATCGCGATCACGCGGGGACTGCTCGAGGGCCGGATGTTCCCGCTGACCCTGTCGGGACTCGACGCGGCGATCGCCGAGCTTGGCTGAGCGGTGCGCGCCGCGCAGCGCGTGACCGCGCGATCCTAGCTTGCGTGCAGCGCGTCGTGGCGGGCCATCACCGCCGGATGGGCGCTGCGGAAGTGCGCCGCGAGTTTCTCCACCAGGTAGACGGAACGGTGCTGACCGCCGGTGCAGCCGACCGCGACCGTGAGGTATCGGCGGTTCGCCGCGATCGCCTCGGCGACGCGTCGCTCGACGAATTCGATCAGGTCCTCGAGCATGCGGCCGACCTCCGCGTGACCCTCCAGGTAGCGCACGACCGCGGCGTCGTGGCCGGTGAGCGGGCGCAGTTCGTATTCCCAATAGGGATTCGGCAGGCTGCGCACGTCGAACACGAAATCGGCGTCGCCGGGTATGCCGTGCTTGTAGCCGAACGACTCGAACAGCAGCGACATCTGGCTCGTGCGCCGCGGGTCGATCCGCTCGCGCACGCGGTCGCGCAGCGCGTGCACGCCCATCCCCGAGGTGTCGATGATCTCGTCGGCGGCCCGGATGATCGGCTCGAGCAACGCGCGCTCCGCGGCGATCGCCTCGCGCAGGCTCACGCCGTCCGTGACCAGCGGATGCTTGCGGCGCGTCTCGGAAAAGCGCTTCAGCAGCACTTCGTCGTTCGCGTGCAGGTAGATGATGTCGCAGGAAATGCCACTGCGGCGCAACTCGGCGACCATCGCGGGGACGCGTTCGATCTCGTTCGGCCGATTGCGTGCATCGAGGCCGACCGCGGTCCGCGGATAGACTTCCTCGGTCCCGCGGACGACGTGCGCGATCAGGGGTTTCAGCAATGCCGCGGGGATGTTGTCGACGCAGTAATAATCGAGGTCCTCGAGCATGTGCAGCGCCACGCTCTTGCCCGAGCCCGAGAGCCCGCTGACGACGATCAGTCGCACCGGCAACCGCTCGCGCGCGTCATCCCGAGCGTGCCTTCAGCACTTCCTCGGGGTGGTGGTCCGCGGACTTCTCCTTGTGCTTCTTCACCGCGCGATCGAGTTTGTCGGCGAGCGCGTCGATCGACGCGTACATGTCGTCTTCGACCGCTTCCGCATGGATCTTGTTGCCGCGCACCGTCAGCGTGGCCTCGGCCTTGTGGCGCAACTTCTCGACGGTGAGCACGCAATGAATGTCGATCACCGGCTCGAAATGGCGGTTGATGCGCTCGAATTTCTTCGAGACGTAACCGCGCAGCGCCGGGGTGATTTCGAGGTGATGGCCACTGAGATCGAGCTGCATGGGCTTTCCTCCGTTCGTCCGATGTTCGCTAGGGGTCGCGCGCCGCGGCGCGCTTGCGCTCGTTCGAGGGCGCGATTCGCATCGCCTCCCGGTACTTGGCGACGGTGCGCCGTGCGACCGGGATGCCCTCGCTCGAGAGGATCTGCGCGAGCTTGCTGTCGCTCAGCGGGTTGTCCGGGTTCTCCTGGCCGATCAGCTTGCGCAGCTTTGCGCGGATCGCGGTCGACGAGGTCTCGGTGCCGTCGGCGGCGGCGACGTGGCTCGAGAAGAAGTAGCGGAACTCGAACACGCCGCGCGGCGTGTGCATGTACTTCGCGGTCGTCACGCGCGAGATCGTCGATTCGTGCATTTCGACCTCGTCGGCGACGTCCTTCAGGATCAGCGGCACCATCGCTTCCTCGCCGCGCTCGAAGAATCGGGTCTGTCGCCGCACGATGCAGCGTGCGACCTTGACCAGCGTCTCGTTGCGGATCTCGAGGCTGCGCAGCAGCCAGCGCGCTTCCTGCAACTGTGCGCGCAGCATCGCGTGATCCGGGGCCCGCGAGATCGCGTTCGCGTAACTCTGGTTCACCCGGACCCGGGGCACGGTCGCCGGGTTGACCTCGACCACCCATCCGTGGTCACTGCGCCGCACGAACACGTCCGGTATCACGTACTCGGCGTGGCCGCCGGCGACGGCAGCGCCCGGACGCGGATGACAGGCTCGAACCAGCGCGAGCGCCGCGTCGAGCTCGGCATCGCCGCAGCGCAGGTGGCGCCGGAGCAAGCCCAGCTGTTGCGATGCGACCCAGTCCAGGTGCTCGAGCGCGATCTGCAACGCGAGGTCTCGCCCGGGCGTCTGCGGGTCGAGCTGGCGCAGCTGCAATGCGAGGCATTCCGCGAGACTGCGGGCACCGATGCCGGCCGGCTCGAGCGCCTGGACGGTCGCGAGCACCCGCTCGACGTCCGCCACCGCCACCGGGACCTCCGGCAGCAGGCTCGCGCGGATCGTGTCCAGGTCGTCCTGCAAATAGCCGTCGTCGGTGATCGCGTCGACGATCATCCGCGCGATCGCCCGATCCTGCGGATCGAGCCGCATCAGGTCGAGCTGCTCGAGGAGCAGTTCCTGCAGCGTCGATTGGTGCGGATCGCCGAACTCCGCGTCGCGGTCCTCGTCGCCGGACCACGGTGATTCCGAGGGACCGACGGTGCGCTCCGACCAGCTGTCCTCGGCCATCTCGTCCGGTCGATCGCTCGCCGGGTTCTCGGCGGGATCCCCGGACGCGGTCGACCCCCCGTGAGGCGGTGCCTGGTCGGCTTCCTGAGAGGCCGGATCGATGCCACGCGCGAGCGCGGGTTCCTCGGTGGGTTCGTCCTCCGCCTCCAGCATCACGTTCGCGTCCAGCGCCTCGCGCACGTGCGCCTGCAGATCGAGGGCGGGGAGCTGCAGCAGCCGGATCGCCTGTTGCAGCTGCGGCGTCATCGTCAGCTGCTGACCGATCCTTAGCTGCAGACTGGGCTTCAACATGGGCGGGCCGCGTTCGACGAAAATCTAGAGCCGGAAATCCTGTCCCAAGTACACCTCACGAACCTGGGCATTGGCAAGGATCTGCTCGGCGGAACCCGAGGCGATCACGCTGCCCTGGCTCACGATGTACGCCCGACCGCAGATGCCGAGCGTCTCGCGGACGTTGTGGTCGGTGATCAGTACTCCAATCCCCTTTTCCGACAAGTGTTTGATTATCCTCTGAATGTCGGCGACGGACAGCGGATCGACCCCGGCGAACGGCTCGTCGAGCAGCATGAAGCGCGGCTCGGCGGCGAGTGCGCGTGCGATCTCGACCCGGCGCCGCTCGCCGCCGGACAGCGAGATCCCGAGGCTGTCCTGGACGTGATCGACGTGCAGTTCGGCGAGCAGTTCCTCGAGACGCGCCTGGCGCGCATCGCGATCGAGGTCGGGCCGGGTCTCCAGGATCGCGAGGACGTTCTGCGCGACCGTGAGCTTGCGGAACACCGAGGGCTCCTGGGGCAGGTAGCCGAGTCCGAGCTGCGCGCGGCGGTGCATCGGAAGACGCGTGATGTCGCGCCCGTCGAGCGAGATCTGGCCGTGCTCGCAGGGCGTCAATCCGACGATCATGTAAAAAGCGGTGGTCTTGCCGGCGCCGTTCGGACCGAGGAGGCCGACGACCTCGCCGGAGCCGACCTCGAGCGACAGGTCGCGCAGCACGTCGCGCGACTTGTAACGCTTCGCCAGATTGTCCGCCCGCAGGACGCTCACGGTTCGGGCTTCGCCGGCGGCGTGATCGTGATCCGCACCCGGTGGGAGTTCTGGTCCGCCGAAGTCGCGATCACGCTGCGCGCGGCGATGTCGTACTTCAGGATCTGACCGTTGATCTCGTTGTGTCCATCGGTCAACCAGGCGTCCTTCGACAGCGTCACGATGCCCTTCGCGACCTCGTAGTCGATCTTCTGCGCATGGCCTTGCACGAGCCGACCGGATTTCGGATCGACCTGGGTGAAGCGTGCCGGGGCGCCAGTCACGGTCGCGCTCGCGAGTCGCTGGCGCGCGAACGTGATGTCGGCGGCGCTCGAGCGCAGGTCGCCCCGGTTCACCACGATGTGCACGTCGCCGCGGAACGCCCAATGGCTGTCGTCGAAATCGAGCCCGGTCGCATGCGCGAGTGCCGCCGAGATCGACATGCTGCCTTGCCGGATGGTGACCTGATCGAATACCAACTGATGGGTTCGATAGTCGATCTGCGAGGATTGTGCCTCCAGCGAGATCGGCTGGCGCAGTGCGGCGCGGGTCACGCCCGGAAAGGCGCCGGCGTGCGGCGCCGCGGGCTTCGTCGGCGCTCGCGATCG
>JAJXYU010000273.1 GCA_021780395.1 Pseudomonadota bacterium | reverse complement strand
GTTCGTTTTCAAGCTGGAATCAAGGGTGACCCGCATGGCTTATTCGTTCACCGAAAAGAAGCGAATCCGCAAGAACTTTGGCAAGCGTCCGAGCATCCTGGGAACGCCGTATCTGCTGGCGATCCAGTTGGATTCGTACCGCCGGTTCTTGCAGGCTGACGTCGCCGAAACGCGACGCGACGACGTGGGTCTGCACGCGGCGTTCGACAGCGTGTTCCCGATCACCAGCTACTCGGGCAACGCAACGCTGGAATACGTGAGCTACCGGCTCGGCGACCCGGTGTTCGACGTGAAGGAGTGCCAGCTCCGCGGCCTCAACTACGCGGCGCCGCTGCGCGTGAAGGTGCGCCTCGTCGTACTCGACAAGGAGGCGAGCGGCGCGAAGAAGCCCGTCAAGGACGTCCGCGAGCAGGAAGTCTACCTCGGCGAACTGCCGCTGATGACCGAGAACGGCACGTTCATCATCAACGGCACCGAGCGGGTCATCGTCTCGCAGCTGCACCGCAGCCCGGGCGTCTTCTTCGACCACGACCGCGGCAAGACCCACTCCTCGGGCAAGCTGCTGTTCTCCGCCCGGATCATTCCGTACCGCGGCTCCTGGCTGGACTTCGAGTTCGACCCGAAGGACTGCGTGTTCGCGCGCATCGACCGGCGCCGCAAGCTGCCGGTCACCATCATCCTGCGCGCGCTGGGTTTCGGCGAGGAGCAGATCCTCGACATGTTCTTCGAGAAGAACACGTTCTATCTGTCCAAGAAGGAGATCGAGTTCGAGGTCATACCGCAACGTCTGCGCGGTGAGACCGCGACGTTCGAACTGCGCGTCGGCAAGAAGGTGATCGTCGAGGAAGGGCGCCGGATCACGGCGCGTCACGTCCGTGAACTCGAGGATGCCGGCGTGAAGCGCATGCCGGTGCCGCTCGAATACCTGCAAGGCAAGATCCTCGCGCACGACATCGTCAACACCGAGACTGGAGAGATCCTCGCGAAGGCGAACGAGATCCTGAACGTCGCTTCCGTCGGCAAGCTGATCGAGAACGGGATCACCGAGATCCGCACCCTGTTCGTGAACGACCTCGATCGCGGTCCCTACCTCTCCGACACCCTGCGGATCGATCCGACGAAGACCCGTCTCGAGGCCCTGGTCGAGATCTACCGGATGATGCGCCCCGGCGAGCCGCCGACGAAGGACGCGGCGGAGAACCTGTTCCAGAACCTGTTCTTCAACTCGGAGCGCTACGACCTGTCGCCGGTCGGCCGCATGAAGTTCAACCGCCGGGTGGGCCGCGAGGAGATCACCGGTTCGGGCGTTCTGAGCAAGGAGGACATCATCGAGGTCCTGAAGACCTTGATCGACATCCGCAACGGCAACGGCCAGGTCGACGACATCGATCACCTGGGCAACCGGCGCGTCCGCAGCGTCGGCGAAATGGCCGAGAACGCGTTCCGCATCGGACTGGTGCGGGTCGAGCGAGCCGTCAAGGAGCGGCTCACCATCGCCGAAAGCGAACCGATCATGCCCCAGGAGATGATCAACGCGAAGCCCGTCGCGGCTGCGGTGAAGGAGTTCTTCGGGTCCTCGCAGCTGTCGCAGTTCATGGACCAGAACAACCCGCTGTCCGAGGTCACGCACAAGCGCCGCGTCTCCGCGCTCGGCCCCGGCGGCCTCACGCGCGAGCGCGCCGGCTTCGAAGTGCGCGACGTGCATCCGACGCACTACGGACGGGTCTGCCCGATCGAGACGCCGGAAGGTCCGAACATCGGTTTGATCAACTCGCTCGCGGTCTACGCGCGCACCAACGATTATGGCTTCCTGGAAACGCCGTACCGGCGCGTGATCGCCGGCAAGGTCACCGACCGGATCGAGTACCTCTCGGCGATCGAGGAGAGCCAGTACGTGATCGCCCAGGCGAACGCCGAGCTCAACGAGAAGGGCGGATTCACCGCGGATCTGATCTCGTGCCGCACCCAGAACGAATTCACCTTGTCGCCTCCGGACAAGATCGATTTCATGGACGTGTCGCCGAAGCAGATCGTCTCGGTGGCCGCCTCGCTGATTCCGTTCCTCGAGCACGACGACGCGAACCGGGCGTTGATGGGATCGAACATGCAGCGCCAGGCGGTCCCGACGCTGCGCTCGGACACGCCGCTCGTCGGCACCGGAATGGAGCGCGCGGTCGCGATCGACTCCGGCGTCACCGTGGTTGCACGCCGCGGCGGGGTCGTCGATTCGGTCGATGCGTCGCGAATCGTGGTCCGCGTGAACGACGAGGAGACGACCGCCGGGGAGCCGGGAGTCGACATCTATTCGTTGACGAAGTACACGCGTTCGAACCAGAACACCTGCATCAACCAGCGGCCGCTCGTCCACGCCGGCGACGCGATCCGTCGCGGCGACGTGCTCGCGGACGGTCCGTCGACCGATCTCGGCGAACTCGCGTTGGGGCAGAACCTGCTGGTCGCGTTCATGCCGTGGAACGGCTACAACTTCGAGGACTCGATTCTGATATCGGAGCGCGTCGTCGAGGAGGACCGGTTCACGACGATCCACATCGAGGAACTCACCTGCGTCGCGCGCGACACCAAGCTCGGGCCGGAGGAGATCACCGCCGACATCCCGAACGTCGGCGACTCGGCGCTCGCGAAACTCGACGAAGCGGGCATCGCGTTCATCGGCGCGGAAGTGCGCGCGGGCGACATCCTGGTCGGCAAGGTCACGCCGAAGGGCGAGACGCAGCTGACGCCGGAAGAGAAGCTGCTGCGCGCGATCTTCGGCGAGAAGGCCTCCGACGTGAAGGATACGTCGCTGCGCGTGCCGCCCGGAATGGACGGCACCGTGATCGACGTGCGTGTGTTCACCCGCGACGGCGTCGAGAAGGACTCGCGCGCGCTCGCGGTCGAGAAGGCTGACCTCGAACGGGTTCGCAAGGACCTGGCCGACCAGCAGCGCATCCTCGAGGACGACCTGTTCCAGCGGGTTCGCGGGATGCTCGAGGGCAAGGTCGCCGTCGCCGGGCCGAAGAAGCTGAAGGGCGGCACGAAGATCGACGTCGGCTACCTCGGCGAGGTGCCCCGGGAGCAGTGGTTCGAGATCCGGCTGAGCGACGAAGACGCGAACGCGCAACTCGAGACGGTTGCCGAGCGCCTGAAGAGCCAGCGGCACGCGTTCGAGAAGCGGTTCGAGGAGAAGAAGGCGAAGATCACCGCGGGCGACGACCTTGCGCCCGGCGTGCTGAAGATGGTCAAGGTGTACCTCGCGGTGAAACGCCGGGTGCAACCGGGCGACAAGATGGCCGGACGGCACGGCAACAAGGGCGTGATCTCCTCGATCGTCCCGGTCGAGGACATGCCGTACATGGCGGACGGCACGCCGGTCGACATCGTACTCAATCCGCTCGGCGTGCCGTCGCGGATGAACATCGGCCAGATCCTCGAGACGCACCTCGGCTGGGCGGCGAAAGGTCTCGGCGAGAAGATCGGCCGGATGCTCGACGCCCAGGTCGCCGCCGCGCAGTTGCGCGGCTTCCTCGACGAGGTCTACAACCAGACCGGCGGTCAGAAGGAGGATCTCGGGTCGCTCAGCGAGGCCGAGGTCGTCGACCTCGCGACGAATCTGCGCCGCGGGGTGCCGATGGCGACGCCGGTGTTCGATGGCGCGAGCGAACAGGAGATCAAGAAACTCCTGACGCTCGCCGACTTGCCGGCGACCGGCCAGACGACGCTCTACGACGGCCGGACCGGCGAGAAGTTCGAGCGTCCGGTCACGGTCGGCTACATGTACATGCTGAAGCTCAACCACCTGGTCGACGACAAGATGCACGCGCGGTCGACGGGACCCTACAGCCTGGTCACGCAGCAGCCGCTCGGCGGCAAGGCGCAGTTCGGCGGGCAGCGCTTCGGCGAGATGGAGGTCTGGGCGCTCGAGGCCTACGGCGCGGCCTACACGCTGCAGGAGATGCTCA
The DNA here is from genome assembly GCA_021780395.1 of Pseudomonadota bacterium. The sequence goes on along the minus strand of JAJXYU010000273.1, from coordinate 1,076 downwards.
CGGTCAAGTCCGACGATGTGAACGGGCGGACGCAGATGTACAAGGCGATCGTCGACGGGAACCACGAGATGAAGGCCGGCATGCCGGAGTCGTTCAACGTGCTCGTGAAGGAGATCCGCTCGCTGGCGATCAACATCGAACTCGAGAGCGAGGCTTAAGCCATGAAAGACCTATTGAAGTTGTTCAAGCAACAGGCCCCGGTCGAGAACTTCGACTCGATCAAGATCGGGCTAGCGTCGCCCGACATGATCCGTTCCTGGTCCTACGGCGAGGTCAAGAAGCCGGAGACGATCAACTACCGCACTTTCAAGCCGGAGCGCGACGGCCTGTTCTGCGCGAAGATCTTCGGGCCGGTCAAGGACTACGAGTGCCTCTGCGGCAAGTACAAACGGCTGAAGCACCGTGGCGTGGTCTGCGAGAAGTGCGGCGTCGAGGTCACGCAGTCGAAGGTGCGCCGCGAGCGGATGGGCCACATCGAACTCGCGAGCCCGACGGCGCACATCTGGTTCCTGAAGTCGCTGCCGTCGCGCATCGGCTTGATGCTCGACATGACCCTGCGCGAGATCGAGCGGGTGCTGTACTTCGAGGCGTTCGTCGTCGTCGATCCCGGCATGACCCCGCTGCAACGCGGCCAGTTGCTCACGGACGAGATGTACCTCGAGGCCATCGAGGAACATGGCGACGAGTTCGACGCGCGGATGGGCGCCGAGGCCGTGCATGAGCTGCTGAAGTCGATGGACCTGCAGGCCGAGGTCGTGAAGGTCCGCGAGGACATGGCGAACACCAGCTCCGAGACGAAGATCAAGCGCCTGTCGAAGCGGTTGAAGCTGATCGAGTCGTTCATCGAATCCGGCAACAAGCCGGAGTGGATGGTGCTCACCGTGCTGCCGGTGCTGCCCCCGGACCTGCGCCCGCTGGTTCCGCTCGACGGCGGCCGTTTCGCGACGTCCGATCTCAACGACCTGTACCGGCGCGTGATCAACCGCAACAACCGGCTGCGCCGGCTCCTCGAGCTGAACGCGCCGGACATCATCGTCCGCAACGAGAAGCGCATGCTGCAGGAGGCGGTCGACGCG
>JAJXYU010000197.1 GCA_021780395.1 Pseudomonadota bacterium | reverse complement strand
GCACGATCCCGTGCACGAAGTTCGATCCGGACATCAAGGGCGTGTGCAGGATCACCGGCACCCGCGAGATCACCTCGTAACCGGTGAATGCCGCGAGCATGAAGATGTAGAGTGCGATCACGCCGTCGATCATGGGTTCATTTTCCTTCCACCGCTTTGCGGGTGGCTTCGTGCTTGATCTGGCCGTCGTGGGTCAGGACGGCCTCGGCGAACACCTCGTCGCTCCAGTCGACCCGCCATTCACCGTTCGAGAACGCCGGCTTCACCAGATTCAGCAGGTTTCGCGCGTACATCTCGCTCGCGTGGAACGGCAGCGTCGCGCCGAGGTTCACCGGACCCGCGATCGTGACCCCGCGGTGGACGATCGTTTCGCCCGCCCGGGTCAACGCGCAGTTGCCGCCTTGCTCGGCGGCGATGTCGACGATCACGGATCCCGGCCGCATGCGTTCGACCGCCGCCTCGCCGACGATCCGCGGCGCGGGCCGGCCGGGCACGGACGCGGTCGTGATCACCACGTCGCTCGCCGCGACCCTCGCATCGAGGACCGCTTGTTGCTTCGCCTTCTCCTCGTCGGTGAGCTCGCGCGCGTAACCGCCGGCGCCCTCGGCGGAGACGCCGGTATCGACGAATTTCGCGCCGAGCGAGCGGACCTGTTCACGGGTCGCGCTGCGAACGTCGTAGGCTTCGACGATCGCGCCGAGGCGTTTCGCGGTCGCGATCGCCTGGAGCCCGGCGACGCCCGCGCCGATCACCAGCACGGTCGCCGGGCGGATCGTTCCCGCCGCGGTGGTGAGCATCGGCAGGAACTTCTCCAGCTGATTCGCGGCGATCAGCACGGCCTTGTAGCCCGCGACCGCCGCCTGCGACGACAACGCGTCCATCGATTGCGCGCGCGAGATCCGGGGGACCAGTTCCATCGCGAAACTCGTGATCCGCCGGTCGCGCAGCGCCCGCACCAGATCCGGACGGGCGTAAGCCTGCATGAAGCCGATCACCACCGCACCGGGCTGCAACCCCTCGACCTCGGCGGCCGACGGCGGCTGGACCTTGAGCAGCAGGTTCGCCCGCGCGAGGATCGCGGACGGCTCGGCGAACGTGACGTCCGCGTACAGCGCATCGGGGAAATGCGCCGCATCCCCCGCGCCCCGCTGCATCAACACCACGGCGCCGAGGCCCTTGAGCTTCGAGGCCACTTCCGGCGTCACGGCGACCCGGGTCTCCCTCGCGGCGGTTTCCGTGAGGACTCCGACGGTCACGGTCATCTGCTTGCTCTCCTCAAGCGACGTTGAATTATGGCACAGGACTCGACTATCTTAACCAGCCTATGGTGGCCGCGACGCACGACTTCGGGCCCGACGACCCGCGCGCCCGCGCGGCGCCGTCCGCCCATCCGCTGTCGCAACAGGTGCTGCGCACCGACGTATCGGGCATGCCGCTCGAGTGGGTCGATTATCGCGAGGCCGCCCGACTCTACCACACCGGACAGGTGGCCTATGCGTGCGGGACCCGCCTGTACCGGCTGTTCGGCGGCACGTCCGCGATCACCGGGCGGCGCACCGTGGTCGAGGTCCATTCGATCATCGCGACCGTCGGTCATACCGGCAATCCCGGCAATCTGCGCGGCGCGGCCTATACGCCGCCGTTGAACAACCAGACCCTGTTTCGCCGGGATGCTTATCTGTGCCTGTACTGCGGCGCGCGCTTTCCCTACGGACAGCTGTCGCGCGATCACGTGACGCCGTTCAGTCGCGGCGGCCGCGACCTGTGGGCGAACGTGGTCACGGCCTGTCGCCGCTGCAACAACGCGAAGGCCTCGCGCACGCCGGAACAGGCGGGCATGCAGCTGCTCGCGGTGCCGTTCACGCCGACCTACGCCGAGTACATCTACCTGAAGGGCCGGCGCGTGCTCGCGGACCAGATGGAGTACCTGCTGGCGCACTTCCCGCGAACGAGTCCGCTGCACGAGCGGATCCAGCTCTGGCGGATGTGAACGCGGTTTGGCCCGGCGTCGTCTACCACGTCGACGCGAGCTACTTCATCTTTCGTGCGTACCATTCGCTCGCGGGCGATTTCGCGGACGCCGACGGCCAGCCGACCCATGCGCTGTACGGTTTCGCGCGCTTTCTCGCGGATCTTCTCGAGCGCGAGCGCCCCGCGCGAATCGTGGTCGCGTTCGACCCCGGCCCCGGCGGCGAGACGTCGTATCGACACTCGATCTTTCCCGCGTACAAGGCGAACCGCGCCGAGCCGCCACCGGACCTCGCGCGCCAGTTCGGGCTGTGCCGCGAATTCTGCCGGCTCGCCGGCGTCGCGGCGTTCGCGAGCGGGCGCTACGAAGCGGACGATCTGATCGGGACGTTCGTCGCGCGCGCCCGGTCCGCCGGGCTGCGTAACGTGCTGCTGACGCGCGACAAGGACCTCGCGCAACTGATCCGCGACGGCGATCTGTTCTGGGACGGCGGTGGTCGCGACCGCTACGGGTACGACGAAATCGGTGCGCGCTTCGGTGCGACGCCCGAACGACTCGCCGATTTCCTGGCGCTGACCGGCGACGCCGTGGACAACGTTCCGGGCGTCCCGGGCATCGGACGCCAGACCGCGTCGCGGCTGCTGGCGGAGTTCCATTCGCTCGAGGATCTCTACGCCAACCTCGGCCGGATCGCGACACTCGGGCTGCGTGGCGCCGACCGCGTCCGGCGGGCGCTGCTCGCGCATCGCGAGACCGCGTTCTTCGCGCGCCGGCTCACCGTGATCCAGTGCGACCTGCCGGTCGACGCGACGCTCGAGGACTTGCGGCCGCGTATGCCCGACGGGACCGCGATATCGGCGTTCTTCGAGGCGCAGGGGTTCGGCGCCGGGCTGCGCCGCCAGTTCGAGCGCATCGCGCTGCGCGCGCCGGCGGACTGCGGGTAGAATGTTTTCGCGACGCATTCGGGGAGACGACGCCGTGTCACAGAAAGCCATCCAATCGGTCCTGCACGAGGAGCGGCGGTTCCCGCCGTCCGCCTCGTTCGTCGCCGGCGCCGGCATCGACGCCGCGGCGCTCGAGGCGATGCACGCTCGCGCGGCGGAGGATTACATCGGCTTCTGGGCCGGCCTCGCGCAACGCGAGATCGAGTGGCGGCGGCCGTTCACGGTGCCGCTGGACGACTCGGACGCGCCTAACTATCGCTGGTTCAGCGATGGAATCCTGAACGTGTCGCACAACTGTCTCGACGTGCACCTGATCGAGCGTCCCGACAAGACCGCGATCCTGTTCGAGGGCGAGCCGGGTGACGTGCGCAAGCTGAGCTACCGCGAACTGCACGCGGAGGTGTGCCGGTTCGCGAATGCGCTCAAGATGCACGGGATCAGCAAGGGCGACCGGGTCGTGATCTACATGCCGCTGATCCCCGAAGCGGTCGTCGCGATGCAGGCCTGCGCGCGGATCGGCGCCGTGCACTCGGTGGTGTTCGGCGGCTTCTCCGCGAACGCGGTGAAGGACCGGATCGAGGACGCCGGCGCGAAGATGGTGATCACCGCCGACGGCGGCTGGCGCGGCGGTCACCGCATCGAACTCAAACGCGCGGTCGACAAGGCGCTCGCCGAGGGCTGCGCGAGCGTTCAGCGCGTGATCGTGTACGCGCGCATCGGTGGCGAATGCGAGATGCGCGCCGGGCGCGACCATTGGTGGCACGAGGTGCTCGTCGGCCAAAGCGCATCCTGCGAACCCGAATGGGTCGAGGCGGAGCATCCGCTGTTCCTGCTGTACACGTCGGGCTCGACCGGGCGACCGAAGGGGATCCAGCACGCGAGCGGCGGATACCTGCTCGGGGCGAAGCTGACCACCCGCTGGGCCTTCGACCTGAAGGAGGACGATGTCTTCTGGTGCACCGCCGACGTCGGCTGGATCACGGGGCACACCTATGTCGCGTACGGGCCGCTCGCCGCCGGCGCCACCGTGGTGCTGTACGAAGGCGCACCGACCCATCCGGACGGCGGCCGGTTCTGGCAGCTGTGCGAGACCCATCGGGTGACGATCTTCTATACGGCGCCGACCGCGATTCGCGCGCTGATGAAACTCGGCGACGAGATACCGCGGCGCTACGATCTGTCGAAGTTGCGCGTGCTGGGCAGCGTCGGCGAGCCGATCAACCCGGAAGCGTGGATGTGGTATCACCGGACGATCGGCGGCGGACGCTGCCCGATCGTGGACACGTGGTGGCAGACCGAAACCGGGGCGGCGATGATGACGCCGGTGCCCGGCGCGATGCCGGCGAAGCCCGGATCCTGCGCGAAGCCCCTGCCGGGGATCTTCGCCGACGTCGTCGACGAGGAGGGACGCCCGGTGCGTCGGATCGGTGCGGGCGGCTACCTCGTGATCAAGCGGCCATGGCCGTCGATGCTGCGCACGATCTGGGGCGACAACGAGCGCTATCTGCGTACCTACTGGCAGAGATTCCAGAATCGCTTCTACGTCGCCGGCGATTCCGCGCATCGCGACGCGGACGGGTACTACTGGATCATGGGACGGATCGACGACGTGCTGAACGTCGCCGGGCACCGTCTCGGCACGATGGAAATCGAGTCGGCGCTGGTCGCCCATCCGCGCGTCGCCGAGGCGGCCGTCGTCGGCAAGCCGCACGAGATCAAGGGTGAGTCGGTGTTCGCATTCCTCGTGACCAAGGGACCGCGGCCGACCGGTGTGGCCGCTCAGGCGCTGGTCGAGGAGCTGCGGACCTGGGTTGCCCTGCAGCTGAGCCCGATCGCGAAGCCGGACGAGATCCGCTTGACCGACAATCTGCCGAAGACCCGATCCGGCAAGATCATGCGTCGCCTGCTGCGCGCGATCGCGCGTGGAGAGGAAATCACGCAGGACGTGTCCACGCTCGAGAACCCGGCGATCCTCGAGCAGCTGCGTGGTGACGCGGCCGCAGGTGAGCCGGCGTCGCGCCGGCCGACCGGCCGTGGCGTCGCGGCGGCGCGCGTGCGCGTCGCGCCGAAGAAGCGGGTGGCGGCGAAGCGGGCATCGCGGCAGGCGCCGCGCCGGTCGGCGAAGACCCGAGGCGCCGTGAAGACCCGAGCGTCGACGAAGACGCGCGTCGCCAACGAGACCCGCGCTTCCAGGAAGACGCGGGGCTCGACGAAAGTCCGCGTCGCCATCAAGACCCGGGCCTCCGCGAAAGCGCGGACCCGCGCGGCCAAGCGCAAGGCTCCGGCGCGCGGTCGGCCGACGGGCCGGCGAACGAAGCGTTGACGGGGCGCGCGATGGGGATCCTGCTGCTCGGCCTCGCGGTGTTCCTCGGGACGCATTCGATCGCGATCATCGCGCCGTCGTTACGCCCGCGAATGGTCGCGCGGCTCGGTGAATGGGGTTGGAAGAGCGTCTACGCCGTCGCTTCGCTGGTTGGTCTGGTGTTGATCGTCCACGGTTTCGCGCTCGCCCGAGCGGCGCCGGTCGTGCTGTATACACCCCCGCCGTGGATGCGCCACGTGACGTTTCTGCTGATGCTGCCAGTGTTTCCGTTGCTGCTTGCCGCCTACCTGCCCGGGCGGATCCAGTCGCTCACCCGTCATCCGATGCTCGCGGCGGTGAAATTCTGGGCATTCGCTCACCTGCTGATGAACGGCCGGCTTGCCGACCTGCTCCTGTTCGGCGGTTTTCTCGCGTGGGCGGTCGCCGACCGGATCTCCCTGAAGCACCGGACGGACGTCCGTCAGGCGCACACCGCGCCGCCCGGACCCTGGAACGACGCGATCGCGGTCGTCGTCGGGCTCGGTCTGTACGGGCTGTTCGTCGGTTGGGCGCACCTGCGGTTATTCGGCGTTTCACCGCTCGGTTGACCGGCGCGCGGCTCAGTGCGATCGGCGCTTGAGCCGGCCGCGGCGCAAATCCGCGAGAATCTCCCGCGCGGCATTGTGTCCGGGGGCGCCGGTGACGCCGCCGCCGGGATGGGTTCCTGAGCCGCATTGATACAGGCCGCAGACCGGTCCCCGGTAATCGGCGTAGCCGAGCATCGGCCGGGCCGAGAACAGCTGATCGAGACTCAGCGCGCCGTGGAAGATGTCGCCGCCGATCAGGCCGAAGGTCCGCTCCAGGTCGAGGGGGCTCAGGATCTGCCGGCCCAGCACCGCCTTCTTGAAGTTCGGCGCGTACGAGGCCACCAGATCGATCATCGCGTCCGCGACCTGCTCGCGACGTTCGTCCCACGAGGTCCCATCGGGCAGGACCGGCGCGACGTGCTGGCAGAACAGGCTTGCGACGTGCCTCCCCGGGGGTGCGAGCGTGTCGTCGAGCGTCGACGGGATCAGCATTTCGACGATCGGCCGCTTCGACCAGCCGACCGCCTTCGCGTCGAGATAAGCCTGATCCATGTAGGCGAGCGACGGCGCCATGATGATGCCCGCGGTATGGTGCTCGGCGCACTCGCGGCCGGGAAGCGCCGAGAAATCCGGCAGTTCCGCGAGCGCGACGTTCATCCGGAACGTGCCGGATCCGCAGCGCCACCGCTCGATGCGGGCACGAAAATCCGGGTCCAGCGCATCCGGGTCGACCATCGAGCCGAACAGCAGCTTGGGATTCAGGTTCGAGACCACGCAGCGCGCGCGGATCTCCTCACCGCTCGCGGTGACGACGCCGACCGCCCGGCCGTCGATGATCCGCACTTCGCGCACCGCGTGGCCGGGCCGGATCACCACGCCGCGTCGCTCGGCCGCCCGGGCCATCGCCTGGGTGATCGATCCCATGCCGCCGATCGCGTGTCCCCAGACGCCCTTCTTGCCGTTGACCTCGCCGAACACGTGGTGCAGCAGCACGTACGCGGAGCCCGGCGTGTAGGGGCTCGCGTAGTTGCCGACGATGCCGTCGAAGCCGTACGCCGCCTTGATCGGCGCGCTCTCGAACCATCCGTCGAGGTAGTCGCCCGCGGATTTCACGAACAGATCGAGCAGTTCCCTGCGCAGCGGCATCGGCAGCCGAGAGATGCGCCGGCCGACGCGGGCGCCGCTCAACATCTGCGGGAGCGCGGCGGTCCAGCCGCGATCGGTGACGTTGGGCGGTGTCTCCAGCACCATGTCGCGCAGCACGTCGGCGATCGAGTCGAGCCGCTCGGCATACGCGTCCAGACGCGCGGCGTCGCGCGGCGAGAACTTCGCGACCTCCTCGGCCGTGCGCCCGCCGCCCACCTTGAGATAGCCCGCATCGCCGAGCGGCAGGAAGTTCGAGATCCGCCGCTCGACGATCCGCAAGCCATGATCGGCGAGCTCGAGATCGCGGATCACCTTCGGATTCAGCAGCGACACGGTGTACGCCGCGACCGAGTTGCGAAAACCCGGCACGAACTCCTCGGTGACCGCCGCGCCGCCGACCACCTCGCGGCGCTCGAGCACCACGACCCGCAATCCCGCCGCCCCCAGGTACGCGGCACAGACGAGGCCGTTGTGGCCGCCCCCGATCACCACGACGTCGAACGCATCGGATCCACTCATGATTCCCTCGTCCTCACGACGGCCGCTGCCGCGGCTGCAACAACAATTGGGGCAGCACTCCGCCGCACAGCGCGTCCACCCAGCTCTCGCAGAGCATCACCGCCTCGGACGGTCGGAACGTTCCCGGACTCAGGCTCAGTTCGATCCAAAGGCCGTCGAGCAGCGCCGACAGCGCGATTGCGGCGGGCCGCGCGCGCACGCGCACCCCGCGGGTCCGGCCGACCGCCTGCAGCAGTCGACCGAGGATCGACCGGTAGCGGCGATAGGTTCGATCGTGAACCGCGCGCATCGAAGGCGCCCGCATCACCATGCTCCAAAACACCAGCCAGACGTTCAGTATCCGCGGTTCGAGAATCGACGGCGCGAACGACGCGCGAATGCATGCGCTCAGGCGCTCGCGCGGCGAGCCGTCGTGTTCGGCGGACTCGCGGAACAGGGTCTCCTGCAGCTCGACCGCGAGGGATTCGTAGGCGGCGGCGATCAGCCGCGCCCTGCTGCGGAAGTGATGATGGATCAGGCCGCTCGACACGCCGGCGATCGCACTGATCCGGCGGATGGACGCCCCTTCGCGGCCATGGCGCTCGAGGCTGCGCAAGGTGGCGTCGATCAACGCGCGGCGCCGCGCGGCGGCGCTCTGACGCCGGAATTTCGGCGTGCTACCGGCCATGGTGCAGCGGGAAGTCGCGCACGTATGGCGTCGCCGCCGGTTCGGCGTCGAGCTCGCGCGCGTACCGGTGCCCTGAATGCACCGCGTGCACGATCGCTCCGGGCGCCAGCGCATCGCCGATCCGGGCAACCGAACGGATGCCGGCGCGGTCGAACTCCGCGCTCCGGGCGAGCAGGTCCCGATACAACTCGTCGCGCGGCTCGCGCACGCCGACGATCACGAGCGAGCGGCAGCGGAGCCGGACCTCCGCGTTGGTGAACACGTCCGCGAGCGCGATCTCCTCGCCGTCGAATCCGGCGACCCGGCGCAACGTGTGGATCGCGACGCCGGCGGATCCGAGCGCACGATGGACGAGCGGCAGCTCGTTGGTCATGAACGTCCACGCGGACGCGCTGCCCGCGATCGTCACGTAATGAGTCTCGATCCCCGACCGCGCGAGCCGTTCGGCGATCGCTCCGCCGAGGTAATAATTGTCGAAATCGAACACGACGGTCGGTCCCTCGGGCGTCGCGCCGGCGGCGATGTCGTCCGGCGTATACACGCGGGGCGCGTCGAACGGCTCGGTCGGGAATTCGATCGTCGCGTACAGCATCCGCGTCCAGCGCGCGCCGGTCGCGACGACCACGTGCGCGTGTTCCGATCCGAGCACGTCGTCGACGGTCAGCGCGCTGCCGGGGAAAAGGCTCACATTCGCGCGGTCGCCGAGCTGTCCGAGGCGCCAATCGACCACCCGGCCCCAGGTCGCGAGACCCGGCAGGCGGGTCTCGAAGCGCAGCCGGCCGCCGAATTCGGCGGCCGCATCCGCGATCGTCACCCGATAGCCCCGGCGCGCGAGCGTGACCGCGCATTCTAGGCCGGACGGACCGCCGCCGACCACGAGGACCGCGCTGTCGCTCGCCGCCGGCTCGACGCGTTCCGGATGCCACCCGCGCCGCCATTCCTCGCCCGCGGTCGGGTTCTGCGTGCACCGCACCGGCACGCCGTCGTGCCAGCTCGAGATGCAGATGTTGCAGCCGATGCATTCGCGGATCTCGTGCTCACGCCCCTCGTCGATCTTGCGGGGCAGGAACGGATCCGCGATCGACGGCCGAGCGCCGCCGATCAGGTCGAGTACGCCGCGGCGAATCTGCGAGACCATGAAGTCGGGCGAGGTGAAGCGGCCGACGCCGACGACCGGCTTCTTCGTGACCTTCTTCACGAAGTCGATCACGGGCTCGTGGCTTCCCTCCGGCGCGAATCGCGACGGCGCGCAGTCGGTCGGGCTCGAATCCATCTTCACGTCCCACAGATCTGGAACGTCCGCGAGCGCTTCGACGACCTCGTGCGCTTCCGAAGGCGCGTGCGTGCCCGGCTTCGCGCGCAGCTCCTCGAGGCTGATCCGCAGCGCGACCGCGCATCGGTCGCCGACCGCGTCGCGGGTGACCTCGAGCATCTCGCGGACCAGGCGCGTCCGGTTCGCGACCGACCCCCCGTACTCGTCGCTGCGCCGGTTGTACTCCGGCAGCAGGAACTCGTAGGGCAGGTAGCCCATGCCGGCGTAGACGTAGACGATGTCGAAGCCCGCGGCGACCGCCCGCGTCGCGGCATCGGCCTGCCAGCGCAGCAGCTCGCGGATGTCGGTCCGATCCATCGCCCGTGGGCGAAGATTCCCCATGAAACCGAGGTGCGTGGAGAGCCACGGCATCCCCGAAGGTGACAGCGGCGCGATCCGGCTGGTGCGGTTCATCGTGATCGCGCCGCCGTGCCACAGCTCGACGCCGGCCAGCGAGCCGTGCCGGTGCACCGCCTCGGTCATCACCGCGTGCGCGCGCACGTCCGCGTCGTCCCAGAGCGACGCGAACGGCAAGGGCGAATCCTCGGAGCTCGGGTGGATCGACACGGCGCCGGTGCACACGACGCCCCAACCGCCCTCCGCCTTGGTCTCGCGGAACTTCGCCCGCACGTGCGGCAGCGCATTGGTCATCCCGCTCGCGTGCGGCACCTGATAGAAGCGGTTCGGCGCGGTGACCGGGCCGATCCGGACGGGCTCGAACAGGACGTCGAAGCGTGGGTTGCGCGGCATGCAGGACGAACCTCGAGGTGCCCGCTCCCGGCGCCGACCGCCGTGGTCCGTCGGACGGTCGCAGCCTAATTGATCGATCGTCCAGTAGCAAGACCGACGGTCCGCGGTCCGCGCGGCCACCGGCCGGCGCCGCCGCTCCACGTATGCCTATAATCGGGCGCCCCCTTCCCATGAGCGGCCACGGCACCGACCCACGTGACGACGACATCGCCTGAAATCCACGCGCCGCGGCCGATGGCGCTGCGCATCGCGCCGCCGCTCGCGGGCACCGGCCTGACCATGATCGGCGCCGGCCTGCTCGGCGCGCTGCTGCCGCTGCGCTACTCGGCGGCCGGCATGTCGGCGGCGACGATCGGGCTGCTGGGCAGCGCCGAAGGCCTCGGCTTCCTGGTCGGCTGCCTGCACGCGCACCGGATCATCGCGCCGGTCGGATCGGAGCGGGCCTACGCGACGTTCGCCGGTTTGAAGTCGGTCGCGATCCTCGGCTTGTTCTTCGCCGGCGGCGCACCGGCGATCGCCGTGCTGCGCTTCTTGATCGGACTGAACGCCGCCGGGCTCTCGGTCGTCGTCGAGAGCTGGCTGAACGCCCTGTCGTCGAACGAGCAACGGGGACGAATCCTCACGGTCTACGTGCTGGTGTACGGTCTTTGCTTCGGGCTCGGTGAACTCCTGGGGCGCGACCTGGATGCGAGCGGCCCGCAGTTCCTGATGATCGCGGGGATCGTGACGACGCTCGCGGTGGTGCCGATGGCGGCGATCGAGGTGCGGGCGCCGGCGCGGCCGCATCGGGTGCAGCTGCAGATCGCGAAGGCCGTGCGCACGTCGCCGGTCAGCGTCCTCGCGTGCCTGTTGAACGGACTGGTGTTGACCGCGTTCACGACGGCGGGTCCGCTGTTCGGCAAGCGGCTCGGCCTCGACCAGGCGCGCATCGTGGTGCTGATGGCCAGCTTTTCGATGGGCAGTTTGCTGTTGCAATGGCCCATCGGTTATCTCTCGGACCGCGTCGACCGCCTGTACGCGCTGATCGGGCTCGGTGCCGCGATACTCGGCGTCGCCGGCGTGCTCGTTGGGGTGAGCGGTCGCACGCCGTTCGTGGTGCTCGCGATCCTGCTCGCGGTGTTCGGGGGTCTCGGCGAGAGTCTCTATGCAGTCGGCGTCGCACACGCGAACGATCGCGCTCCGTCCAGCGACTACATCGCGCTGTCGTCGACGCTGTTGTTCGTCTGGGCGCTCGGTGCGGCGATCGGACCGACGACCGGGACGGTCGTGGTCGAATTGAGACGGCCGGGGGCATTCTTCGGCTACGTGCTCGGCCTGACCGCGCTGTTCACCGCGTTCGCGCTGTGGCGGCTGGTGAGGCGGCGGGCGGCGCCGGTCGATCAGGACCGCGAGGAGTTCCTCACCTATCCGCAGACGTCGCCGGAGATCTACGCGTGGATTCCCTACCATCGCGGCAGCCCGGACGGCGGGCCGGCAGAGCCGGTCGATGCGGGCGACGGTCCGGCCGACCCGCCCCCCTGAGGGCCCGGCGGTCCGGGATCCCGGGGGGGAGGGCGATCGGCCGCGATCGGATGCCGATCAGCGCAGCGGCCGGCACTCGACGTCGAGCGCACGGGCGACCGCGTCGTGCGTGATGTGCCCCGCGTACACGTTCAAGCCCTGCGCGAGCCCGCGGTCGCGCCCGAGCGCCTCGCGCCACCCGGAGTCCGCGATCGCCTTCACGTACGGGAGCGTCGCGTTGGTCAGTGCGAAGGTCGAGGTGCGCGGCACCGCGCCCGGCATGTTGGTCACGCAGTAGTGGATCACGCCGTCCTCGATGAAGGTCGGTTCCGCGTGCGTGGTCGGCCGGCTCGTCTCGAAGCAGCCGCCCTGGTCGATCGCGATGTCGACGAGCACGGCGCCGGTCTTCATCGCCCTCACCATCTCGCGCGTGACCAGTTTCGGCGCCGCCGCGCCCGCGATCAGCACCGCGCCGATCACGAGGTCCGCGTCACGGACGAGCTCCTCGATCGCGTGAGCGGTCGAGTACTGGGTCTTCAACTGGTTGCCGAAGATCGCCGACAGTTCGCGCAGCCGCTTCACGGACCGGTCGATCACGGTGACGTCCGCGCGCAGTCCGACGGCCATCTCGGCCGCGTGCGTACCGGAGACTCCGCCGCCGAGGATCACGACCTTCGCCGGCGCGACGCCGGGAACCCCGCCGAGCAGCACGCCGAAGCCGCCGTTCGCCTTCTGCAGGCAGGTGGCGCCGACCTGCACCGACATCCGTCCCGCGACCTCGCTCATCGGTGTCAGCAGCGGCAGTGAGCCGTCCTGCGCCGTCACGGTCTCGTAGGCGATCGCGGTGGTGCCGGACTTCATCAGCGCGAGCGCCTGCTCGCGATCCGCCGCGAGGTGCAGGTAGGTGAACAAGGTCTGGTCCGCCCGGAGCATCCGGCACTCCGACAGTTGCGGCTCCTTGACCTTGACGACCAGCTCCGCATCCGCGAAGACCTTCGCGGCGTCCGGTGCGATGGTCGCGCCGGCGGCGCGGTAATGCGAGTCGTCGAAGCCGATGCCGGCGCCCGCGCCGGTCTCGACCATGACCGCGTGCCCCGCGCGCACGAGTTCCGAGACGCCGGCCGGTACGAGTCCGACACGGTATTCGTGGACCTTGATCTCTTTGGGTACGCCGATTTTCATGGATGCCGCTCCCCCGAAAGGTCGATGAATTCGCAAAAAAGCCGCGCGTAGCTTACGGATCCGCGAAGCGGAGAATCTGCGAAATCGGCGCCGATGACGGCTCGTCGCGGTGGAAAATTCGACTAAAGTGTAAAATTCTGAAATAAAATGCGAACCATGAAGCTCGACCGCTATGACCGCGCGATCCTCCGTGCACTCCAGTTGGACGGCCGGGTCACCAACAACCGGCTCGCCGAATCCGTGAACCTGTCCGAGTCCGCGTGCCTGCGTCGCGTACGGGCCCTCGAGGAGGCGGGGTTCATCGAGGGCTACACGGCGCTGATCAATCAGCAAAGGGCCGGGTGTCCATTGAACGTCTTCGTGAACATCACGCTCGAGCGCCAGGAACAGGCGCAGCTGCGCGCGTTCGAGGACGCGGTGCGCCGGGTGCCCGAGGTCATGGAATGCTATCTGATGTCCGGCGAGTACGATTACCTGCTGCGGGTCGTGCTGGCCGATACCGCCGACTTCGAGCGCCTCCACAGCCAGCATCTCACGCGCCTGCCGAACGTCGCGCGCGTGCATTCCTCGTTCGCGCTCCGCACCGTGCAGAAATCGCGGGAGCTGCCGGTTCGATGAGCGTCGTGCGACGCGTGAGCGACCCTGCGGCCGCGGCTCAGCGGGACGGCAGCCGGGAACCGAGCTCGCGCGCGAGCAGCCGCCGCCAGCGGCGCTCTTGGCGCGTCGCCGGCTTGCCGAGTCCCATCCGCTCGAGGCAGGGTTCGATGCGCGCCGGGATGCGCCGCGGTGTGAGACTCACGAGGAGCGCGCGCGCCTTTCCGCCGACCCCGGCGGTGCGCCGGGCGAGCGCGCCGAGGGCCTCGGCGAGCACGACCTCCTCTCCGGTCAAGTCGGTCCCGAACGGGAAATCCGAGAACAGACCGCGCGCGCGCGGCAGCAGGAACGTCTCCTCGAGCGCACGCGGCGTGTTGTTGCGGTGCACCTCCGGGATCCGGTAGTCGCGCGAGATCTTCCCGGCGGACTGCGCTTCGCGCAGGAGCGATTCCTGGAACCGCGAATCGGCGACGTTGAGCATCGCGGCGATCACGTCCTCGTCCGAGCGGCCGCGCAGGTCGGCGACGCCGTACTCGGTCACGACGATGTCGCGAAGATGGCGCGGAATCGTCACGTGGCCGTAGTTCCAGACGACGTTCGAGGTCACGCGGCCGGCGTGGGTGCGCGTGCTGCGCACCGTGATGATCGAGCGCGCATCGGGCAGCGCGTGCGCCATCGCGACGAAGTTGTACTGCCCGCCGACGCCGCTCACCACGCGTCCGTCCGCGAGTCCGTCCGAGACGGCGGCGCCGAGCAGCGTCGCGATCATCGCGGTGTTCACGAACCGCCCGCGGGAGCGTTGCGCGACCTTGAGCGCCCAGTCCTCGTCGTCGATCCGGTTGGTGAACTCGACGCCGCACATCGCAAACCGGCGTCGTTCGTCCTCCGGCAGTTCGCGCAATGCCGCATAGAAACCCCGCGAGCCGAGAAAGAACGCGGCGTGCGACAGCACGCCACCGCGCAGCCGGCGTCCGCAGCAGCTCGCGACCATCCGTTCGACGCAGCGCCGGTCGTCGAGGCGCGGGTCGACTTCGTCGCCGTCGGGGCCGAGCAGCTTCCCGCCGACGTAGCGGCAGTCGGCGCGGAACACGCCGAACTCCTGCAGCACGCCGAAGTCGGGCATCGACAGCGGGTTCGTGAAGCCCGCGCCCGGCAGCGTCCGCAGGAAGTCGGCGTCCACCGATTCCCCGGCCGTGCCTGCGGCGAGCAGCCGCTGCAGGCGTGGCTCGTCGTACACGCGCCGGCGCAGGATTCCGGCACGGTAGAGCTCGAGGAAGCCGTCGACGAACATCTCGGTGCAGGCGTACAGCCCCGCCTCGAACGGCGCGTCGCCGCCGATCGCGGCCGGCGCGGGGCCGAAGCGCTCCGGCGCACGAAGCGACCGGAGGATCTCGAGGAACTCCCCGTTCCGCTGGTGGCGCAGCTGCAGTGCGTAGACGACGGCGTCGCCGATCTCGCCGATTCCGAGCTGCAGCGTGCCCGCGTCGCGGACGAGTCGCGCGGCGTGCAGCCCGATCGCGTAGTCGACGGTGGACAGCCGCGGGTTCGGCGGCGAAAACAAGTCGGTGTCGTACCGCGGGTGTTCCACCAGGTAGTCGAACTGCCCGGCGCCGATCACGGCCGGACCGAACATGAACGGCATCTGCCGGCTCGGCGCGCCGATCACGACGAGCGCGCCGGCCTCACGCTGCGCCGACAGGCGCCGCAGCAGCTCGAGCGTGAGGTCCGGATTCGATCCGAGGCTGTATTCCGCGCCCCCGGCGACCGACCGCTTCGCGATCACCTGGGCGATCACATTCACGCCGCGATGCGCGAGATCGCGGGCGACGTGGGTGTAATTGCTGCTGACGTAGTGCCGTTGCGAGTGCGTCGAATCGAGGAAAGCGCCCGGGTCGAGGAAGAACTCGACGATCTCGACGTTCTCCGGGACGGTGCCCGCATGAAGGTCGGCGACGTAGTCGAGCGGCACGAAGTCGCCGAACACCCGTTGCACGAGCGGTGCGAGGAAGCGGCGTTCGAGCTCGCTCCGCGGACGCGGCACCTCGAGGCTCAGCGCGGTGAATATCCGCAGCCGGATCGAACGATCACGGCGGGCGCGCCGGTAGAACTCGTTCGCGATCGCGTGCGGTTTGCCGATGCCGAGCGGGAGCGCCAGACCGACGTCGGGGCCGATGCGCGCGAGGGTCGCTTCGACGCACTCGGCGACGTCGTCGAACGGGCGTGGGCGGCGGTCCATGGATCAGCGGGCCCGTCGCGGCGCGGTCTCGCACGCGATGCTCATGGCGCCGATGAATCGCTGATCGACATGCGGCCCCTCCGCGCGCAAGCTCCCGTGACGCCTAGTCTAGCAACTCCGGCCGCCCGTCGATCCGGCGCCGTCGCCCGGCGGCGCGCGGCCGCCGCCTCACTCCGTGCGCAGGATCCGCAGCGGCGTGCCCTCCGGCGCGGCGAATCGCAGCCCCGCGATCTCCCCGCCGACGGTGTCCGGGCTCACCGCGCAGCCGCGGTCCGTCAGCGCGGCCGCGACCCGCCCGAGGTCGTCGGACTCGAAGATCACGGTGGGTCGAGGGATGCGCCCGGGATCGTACAGCCCGATCGTCAGCGTGTCGCTCGTGCAGATCGTGCAGGGTCCGAGCGGACCGTCCTCGTCGAGGGCGACGAATCCGAGCCGTTCCCAATGCGCCCGCGACGCGCCGAGGTCGATCGCCGGCAGCGCGATCTCGCGGAAATAGCCGCAGGCGACGCACTGCCCGGACGGCGTGGGCGAGGGCGAAAAGGTCCGTGCCTCGACGAGCCGGACCGGATTGCCGCCCGGATCGCGCCAACCGATCTCGTTGAACACGTCCGTGCCGAGCCGCCGCAGCTCGAGCGTCAGGCCGAGATCCTCGTACCGATCGAGATGCGCGACCAGGTCGGGGCGCACGAAGCACAGGGTCGGTTCGAGATCCGCGAGGCCGTGCATCCCGATGCACAGCCGGCCGTCCGTGGCCACGGCGTACGGATGGCGGCGGGTCTCGCCCACCTCGGCGAGGGAGAAGCCGAGGCCCGCGTAGAATTCACTCGCCGCTCGCGGATCCGGCGCCGGCACCGACAGCTCGAGGAATCTCAGGTGATCCCGCCCACGCACAAGTACTTGATCTCGGTGAAGTCGAGGATCCCGTACTTCGATCCTTCGCGCCCGGTGCCCGACTCCTTGACGCCGCCGAACGGCGCGACCTCGGTCGAGATCAGGCCCGTGTTCAGGCCGACGATTCCGTACTCCAGCGCTTCCGACACGCGCCAGCTGCGGCCGAGGTCGCGCGTGTAGAGATACGCGGCGAGGCCGAATTCCGTGTCGTTCGCCATCGCGATCGCCTCGGCTTCGGTCTTGAACCTGAACAGCGGTGCGACCGGCCCGAAGGTCTCTTCGCGCGCAACCGCCATCGCGGGCGTGACGTCGGTGAGCACGGTCGGCTCGAAGAAGGTCCCGCCGAGCGCGTGGCGGTGTCCGCCCGCAACGATCTTCGCGCCCTTCGAAACCGCATCCGCAACGTGCTCCTCGACCTTGGCGAGCGCCTTCGAGTCGATCAGCGGACCCTGGTCGGTCGCCCCGGCCAGGCCGTCACCGATCCGCAGGCCCGCCACGGCGTCGCCGAGCCGGCGCGCGAACTCGTCGTACACCCCCGCTTGCACCAGCAAGCGGTTCGCGCACACGCAGGTCTGCCCGGTGTTGCGGTACTTGCTCGTGATCGCGCCCTGCACGGCGGCGTCGAGGTCGGCGTCGTCGAACACGATGAACGGCGCGTTGCCGCCGAGTTCCATCGACACCTTCTTCATCGTGCCGGCGCACTGCGCCATCAATTTCTTGCCGACCTCGGTCGATCCGGTGAACGTCAGCTTGCGCACCAGCGGGTTGGAGGTCATCTCGCCGCCGATCTGCGTCGCGGAGCCGGTGAGCACGTTGAATACGCCCTTGGGGATGCCGGCCCGGTCGGCGAGCTCCGCGAGCGCGAGCGCCGAGAACGGCGTCTGCGTCGCGGGCTTGCACACGAAGGTGCAGCCGGCGGCGAGCGCCGGGCCCGCCTTGCGGGTGATCATCGCCGCCGGAAAATTCCACGGTGTGATCGCGGCGACCACGCCGACCGGCTGGCGCAGCACCAGGATGCGCTTGTCCGGCTGGTGGGTCGGGATCACGTCACCGTACACCCGCTTGCCTTCCTCCGCGAACCATTCGATGAACGAGGCCGCGTAGGCGATCTCGCCCTTCGATTCGGCGAGCGGCTTGCCTTGCTCGGCCGTCATCAGCACCGCGAGGTCGTCGAGGTTGGCGAGGATCGATTCGAACCAGCGACGCAGCAGCGCCGCCCGATCCTTCGCGGTGCGCGCGGCCCAGGCGGGGAACGCCCGCGCCGCGGCCTCGATCGCCGCCCGCGTCTCGTTCGTGCCCATGTTCGGGATCGAGCCGAGCGTGTCGCCGGTCGCCGGGTTGTGCACCGGCAGGGTCGCGCCCCCGTCGGCCGCGAGCCAGCGGCCGTCGACGTAGCAGGATTGACGCAGCAGATTCTGGTCGCGCAGTTTGATCATCATCGAGTGTGTCCCCGCTGGGCGTGGCGTCAACCGACGTGACGATGGAAGAATTCCAGGCTTCGCTCCAAAGCGAGTTTCGCGCTCGCCGGCTCGTAGCTCGCCCGGTCGGTGCAGTTGAAGCCGTGTTCCGCCTTGTAGAGATGAAACGTCGCGCCGGGGTTCGCGGCCTTGACCGCGTCGACCTGCGACATCGGGATGTGCGTGTCGAGCTCGCCGTAATGGAACAGGATCGGGCAACGGGGCTTCTCGGCGAGATACTGCGACGTGCCACCGCCGTAATACGAAACCGCGGCCGCGATCGGCAGACGCGCCGCCGCGAGGTAGGCCATCGTGCCGCCCCAGCAGAAGCCGACGACACCGACCCTTCCGGCCGCCGCGACCCGATCGACCGCGGCGCGCACGTCGAGCATGACCTGGTCGTTCTGTAGCTTCTGCATGTAGCCGAAGCCGGTCTGGACGTCCGTGTACGGGACGTCGATCCCGGGCTGGATCCGATCGAACACCGCCGGTGCGATCGCGAGGAATCCCGCCGCCGCGTACTGGTCGGCGACCGCGCGGATGTGGCGCGTCACGCCGAAGATCTCCTGAATCACGACGATCCCGCCGCGCGGCTTGCCGCTCGGCTCCGCGAGATATGCGGTCAAGTGATGTCCGTCCGATGCCTTCAGGTCGATACTGCTGCCCATGGTCCGGTGCTCCGCGAATCGGGGTCGGTGAGGATAACGCGTTCGCTCGCCGTGGCTCAAGGCGCCGTCAGCGCTCGAGGATCGCGGTCACGCCCATCCCGCCGGCGGTGCAGACCGAGATCAGGCCGCGCTTCGCCCGGTTCTCGGCGAGCGTCTTCGCGAGCGTCGCGACGATCCGCGCGCCAGTCGCGGCGAACGGATGTCCGATCGCGATGCTGCCGCCCTTGACGTTCAATTTCGCGCGGTCGATCGTGCCGAGCGCCTCGCTGCGCCCGAGCCGGTCGCGGCAGAAGGCCGGATCCGCCCATGCCTTCAGCGTGCAGAGCACCTGGCCGGCGAACGCTTCGTGGATCTCGTAGAAGTCGAAATCCCCGAGCGCGAGGCCGGCATCCGCGAGCATCCTCGGAACGGCATAGGCCGGCGCCATCAACAGTCCCTCGCGGTGGTCGACGTAGTCGACCGCGGCGACCTTGCCGTGCGCGAGGTACGCGAGCACCGGCAGGTCATGCGCGCGCGCCCACTCCTCGGAGGAGAGCAGGACCGCCGACGCGCCGTCCGTCATCGGCGTGGAGTTGCCGGCGGTCAACGTGCCGCCCGCGGTCCGGTCGAAGACCGGGGGCAGTCGGGCGAGCTTCTCGAGGCTCGTGTCCTCGCGGACGTTGTCGTCGCCGGCGAGACCGAGGTAGGGGATCACCAGATCCGCGTAGAACCCGGCGGCGTACGCCGCGGATGCGTTGCGATGACTCTGCAACGCGAGCCGGTCCTGCTCCTCGCGCGAGACGCGCCATTGCTTCACCATCCATTCCGTGCTCTCGCCCATCGACAGCCCGGTGCGCGGCTCGACGACGTCCGGGAACACGGGCTTGAAGTCGCGCGGCCGAAGCCCGAGCCATGGCGCGAGCCGCGCGCCCATCGTCTTCGCGCGATGGCTCCGCAGCAGCCGGCGTTGAAAACTCCTCGGGAATGAGATCGGCGGATCGCTGACCGTGTCGACGCCGCCGGCGATCCCGACGTCGATCTGCCCGAGCGCGATCTTGTTCCCGACCAGGATGGCCGCCTCGAGGCTCGTCCCGCAGGCACGCTGCAGGTCGACCGCGGGCGTCTGCGGCGCGAGGCCCGAGCCGAGCACGCACTCGCGCGCGAGGTTCCATTGGCCCGGGTGCTTGATCACCGCGCCGGCGGCGACCTCCCCAAGGCATTGCCCGCGCAGCCCGAAGCGCTCGACGAGTCCGGCGAGGGTCGCGGTCAACATCTGCGGGTTCCCGACCTCGGCATAGGCGCGCTGGCCGCGCGCGAACGGGATGCGCGTGCCGCCGACGATCGCGACGCGCCGGACCTTCGTGCCGACCAGCATGGTTCGTCCTCCGTTGCGGGATCCCCGGCCATTATGGACCCGCCCCGCGCGGGACCGCGCCGGAATCCGGCGCTCGGGACCGGTCCCGTGCGGGGTGAAGGTCGCGGAGATTCAGGTATCCTTGCGGGCGATGCGTCAATCCACCGACAAGCGTTTCGAGCGCCGCGTCGCGTCGCTGGTCAATTCCGGGACGCGCGGCGTGCTGCGTGGCGGCCGCAAGGGCGTCGAGAAGGAAGCCTTGCGGGTCACGCCGCAAGGGCGGATCGCGCAGACCGCGCATCCGGCCGCGCTCGGCGCCGCATTGACGAACCCGCTGATCACCACCGATTTCTCCGAGGCCTTGATCGAACTGGTGG
>JAJXYU010000025.1 GCA_021780395.1 Pseudomonadota bacterium | reverse complement strand
GGCCGGCGTGAACCTGAACATGCCGGTCGTCGGCCGATTCCTGCGCAAGGGCGGGGCGTTCTTCCTGCGCCGTTCGTTCAAGGGCGACGCGCTGTACGCGTCGGTGTTCAAGCAATACCTCACCCTGATGATGTCGCGCGGTCATCCGCTCGAGTACTTCGTCGAGGGAGGCCGCAGCCGCACCGGCCGGCTCCTGCAGCCGCGCACCGGCATGCTGTCGATGACCGTGCAAGGGTATCTGCGCGACCCGCGGCGCCCGGTCCATTTCGTGCCGGTCTACTTCGGGTACGAGCGCATCGTCGAGGGGGAGACCTACCTCGGCGAGCTCGAGGGGCGGCCGAAGCGCAAGGAGAGCGTCGGCGGATTGCTGAAGGCGGTGCCGGCGCTGCGACAGCGCTTCGGCGAGGTCCACGTGAACCTCGGCGATCCGATCGCGCTCGACGCGGTGCTGGACGCCCATGACCCGCGCTGGCGGGAACGGACGGCCGCCGAGGACGAGCCGCGGCTCGACGGGCTCGGCGCCGCGGTCGGCGATCTCGCGCGGCGCATCGTGACCGGGATCAACGCCGCCGCGGCCGTGACGCCGATCAACCTGGTCGCGACCGCGCTGCTCGCGACGCCGCGCCAGGCGGCGGCGGAGAGCGAACTCGTCGCGCAGCTCGAGCTCTATCGGCAGCTGCTGCGCGACGCGCCGTACGGACCGCTGGTCACCGCGACCCCGGCGACCGGCGCGCAGATGATCGCCTACGCCGAAGGGTTCGGTCTGCTGCAGCGGCGGCGCCACCCGCTCGGCGACATCTTGTCGATGACGCGGGACCGGGCGCTGCTCGCGACCTATTACCGCAACAACACCCTGCACCTGTTCGCGGTGCCCTCCCTGCTCGCCTGCTGCTTCCTCGGCAACGCGAGCATGCGGACCTCGGACATCCTGCGGCTGCTGTCGCGGATCTATCCGTACATCGCCGCGGAGTTGTTCCTGCGATGGAGCGAGGACGAAGTCGGCGACCATGCGCTGCGCGTGCTCGACGTGCTCGCCGGGATCGGGCTGCTGATCGCGGCGCCCGGCCGCGACGAATGGCATCGCCCGCCGCCGGCGACCGCCGAGGCGGTGCGGCTCTCGGGTCTCGCGGCCGCGACGATCCAGACGGTCGAACGATACTATCTGGCGATCGCGCTGCTGCTGCGCGCCGGGAGCGGCCGCATCGGTCAGCAGGCGCTCGAGGAACGCTGCCGCTTGACCGCGCAGCGCATGAGCCTGCTCTACGGGCTCGAGTCGCCGGAGTTCTTCGACCAGGCGATGTTCCGCCATTTCCTCGAGCTGCTGCGCCGGCGTGGCGTCGTCCGGACGAACACGGACGGCACGCTCGGCTTCGATGCGGCCTTGGACGCGGTCGCGGCCGATGCGCAGATCGTCTTGTCCGAGCAGATCCGGCACAGCATCCTGCAGGTCACCTTGGGCTGACGCGGCGGGCGGCCGCGCGCGCCTCAGTCCCAGGCGCCGCCGGTGCGGCCGCGTTTCGCTTCGCCCCGGCGGTGCTTCGCCTCGAGCCGCCGTTCCTTCGATGCACGGGTCGGCTTGGTGCGCTTGCGCGGCTTCGGCTCGATCCGCGCGCGCTCGACGAGGGCCTCGAGCCGCTCGAGCGCATCGCGACGATTGCGTTCCTGGCTGCGCTCGCCGCGCGCGATGATCACGATGTCGCCGTCGTCGGTGAGGCGCCGGCCGGCGAGACGCCGCAGCCGCCGCTTCACCTCGGGCGGTAGCGTCGAGTTCGCGGCCAGCAGGAACCGCAGCTGCGCGGCGCTCGCGACCTTGTTCACGTTCTGTCCGCCAGGCCCGGACGAGCGGACGAAGGTCCACTCGAGGTCGCGATCCGGGATCGTCGCGGGGCTCATGCGTTCAGGTCGGGGATCAGCTGGCTCTCGAGCCGCGCGATCTGATCCTTCAACATCAGCTTGCGCTTCTTCAGGCGCTTCATCCGCAGTTCGTCGACCCGGAAGTCGAGCGTCAGGCGCGAGATCACGTCATCGAGGTCGCGGTGCTCGATGCGCAGCTGGCGCAGGCGCTCGATGTTCTTGAACAGGTCGGTGTTGACGTTGTCGTCGTCTTCGCTCACGGGCGCGCATCCGTCCTCGTCTCCCCGTCGACGCCGATCCCGCGGCTTCGCCACGCCGGGACCAGTCCGTCGGGTAGCTTAGCCAAGCGGCCGAGCGGATTCCACGGCATGCGCGGTCCATGGAAATCCGAGCCGACGGTGGCTTCGAGGCCATGGCGGACCGCGAGCGCGGCGCAGGCGTCGATATGATGCGCCGCATTACCGCCGCAACCGATCTCGAGTGCGCGCCCGCCGGCCGCAACGAAATCCGTGAGCAGCCGATTGCGCGCGGTCGCGGACAGCGAGTACCGGGTCGGGTGCGCGAGCGACGCGACGCCCCCGGCCGCGACGATCCAGCCGACGATCTCGGCAAGCGCCGGCCAGTCGGCGGCCACGGCGGCGGCGCGTCCGCGCCCGAGATGGCTCCGAAACGCGTCGCGCGGGTCGCGCGCGCAGCCGGCCTCGACCAGCGCGTCGGCGAGATGGGCCCGGGTCGGCAGCGGTGTGCGCGCCTCGACCATCGCGAGCAGCCGCTCCCCGGGCAGGCCCTGGTGCGTGAGATGCGCACAGATCGCGCGGATCCGGCGGTGCCGGCGGTCGAGCTGCGTCGCGACCCCCGCGCGCAGCACCGGGGCGTCGGGGTCGATCCACAGCCCCAGAACGTGGATCGACTGGGATCGCCATGCCGCCGAGAGCTCGATCCCGGGGACGAACCGCAGCCGATGGATGCGGGCCGCATCGGCCGCCTCCGCGAGGCCCGCCGTGGTGTCGTGATCGGTCAACGCGAGCCCGCGCAGTCCGACCGTGGCGGCGTGCGCCAGGAGCTCGGCCGGCGGCAACGCGCCATCGGAGCGGTTCGAATGGCTGTGCAGATCGATCATGGGGCTACTGTACGGCATGGCAGGCGCGGCCACCGCTCGATCCGCGCGCCCGGGGGCTGGAACTTTCCGCGGGACGTCCCCATATCCCCTTGCAAAGCCAATCCATGACATCTGCGGAGGAAGTCTTGAGCACGCCGAACGACAATCGAGCCGATCTCGCGGTGCGGGTCGATCCGATCGAGATGCTGCAATACGTTCAAGCGCTGATGGTCGCGCCCGCGATGGCCGCGGAAGGCCCCGCGAACGGGCTCGCGCGCCGCGCCGGGGGCGAATCGCCCATCGCCCGGGCCGCGCAGCTGCGCTGGACGGCGCTCAACCGGGCGTTCGGCGACGAACGGGTCGATCGTTGGACCAGCCGGCGCAAGGATCAGATCCATCTGCCGGTCGCGTTGATCGCCGCGGCCGGCGTTGCGCGGCTGACCATGACCGACGACGAGGTGGTGTTCGACATCGAGGCGTTGCTCGACGCGACCTTGCAGTTCTCCGAGCCGGCGGGCAACGCCTGAGGCTCGCGGGTCAGTCCGGCGGAAGCACCACCTCGCTGCTGAACGCGAGGAAATCCCCGTTCAGCAAGGTCTCGCGGCAGTTGTAGCGCAAACGGTGGCGGTCCGGGCGGGTCACCCGGCCGCCGGCCGCCTCGAGCACGGCTTGGCCGGCGGCGGTATCCCATTCGCTCGTCGGGCCGAATCGGGGGTACAGATCGGCCGAGCCCTCGGCGACGAGGCAGAACTTCAACGAACTGCCGATCGCGGTCAGTTCGTAGTGCTCGAACCGGTTGAGATAGGCGTCGGTCTGGGGCGTCGAGTGTGAGCGGCTGCCGACGATCCGGATCGGCACGTGACACGCGGCAACGTGGATTCGCGATTCGCCCTCGCCGTGGCGCGCGCGAAATGCGCCGAGCCCGGCCGCGCCCCAGTACGTGAGGCCGAGCGCCGGCGCGGCGACGATTCCGAGCACCGGTTCGTGCTCGACGATCAGCGCGACGTTCACCGTGAATTCGCCGTTGCGCTTCACGAACTCGCGCGTCCCGTCGAGCGGGTCGACGAGCCAGGATTCGCGCCAGCGACGGCGCTCGGACCAGTCCGCCTGCGAGGCTTCCTCCGACACGATCGGCACGCCGGGCGTCAGTCGCGACAGACCGTCGAGCAGGATCCGCTGCGATTCCAGGTCGGCGAGCGTCAGCGGTGTGTCGTCGGCCTTGCGCTGCACCGCGATGTCGGCGTCGTACACCCGCATGATCGCCGCGCCGGCCTCGGCGACGAGCGGTCGCAGGTCGGCGGCGAGCGCGGCTAAGTCGTTCATCGCCGCTATGATAACCGCAATGTCAGCCGCCGCCGCAGTGGATTGGGCCTTGGTCGAGACCGTGTTCCTCGACATGGACGGGACCCTGCTCGACCTCGCATTCGACGAGTGGTTCTGGCGGGAGTTGATCCCGCGGCACTACGCGGCCCGGCATGCCCTCACCGAGCCCGAGTCGCGCGCGCTGCTCGAGCCGAGATTCACCGCGGTCGCCGGCACGATGGATTGGTACTGCATCGATCACTGGACGCGGGCGCTCGATCTCGACGTGCGCGCGCTCAAGCGCGCGGTCGCCGGCGAGGTTCGCTACCTGCCGGGCGCCGAGGAATTCCTGTCGCGGCTGCGGGATCTCGGCAAGCGCGTCGTGCTGCTCACCAATGCGCACCCGGAGACGCTCGCGATCAAGGACGAGCGCGTTTCACTGAGCCGGCGCTTCGATGCGGTCTATTCGTCGCATCGGTTCGGGGCGCCGAAGGAGCACCCGCGATTCTGGCCGGACCTCGCCCGCGTGGAGCCGTTCGATCCGTCACGCAGCCTGTTCGTGGACGACAGTCTCCCGGTGCTCGAGAGCGCGCGCCGTCACGGCATCGGCTGCTTGCGCGCGGTGCGCCGACCCGACACGCGCCGCGGGCCGAAGGACACCGGGGTTTTCGTCGGCGTCGATCGCGTGCTCGACCTGCTGTGATTCGCGCTCAGGTGTCCGGCGGGGTCGTCGCCGGGGCCGACTCGGGCGTCGCTTCGGGCGACGTCGCCCCCTGGCCACGCCGGCCGCGCCCGCCG
>JAJXYU010000221.1 GCA_021780395.1 Pseudomonadota bacterium | reverse complement strand
GCTCCGCCGGGGCGAGCCGCGAATTGGGCTTCCCCTGACGTTCGAGCTGCACACGACGCGCGCGAGCCACTCGCTCGGCGACCTCGACGCTTCGCTCGGCCACCGCCGCGTCGCGCTCGTCGAACTCCACCTCCGTCGCCGAGGGCATCGCGAGTTCCACGTGAACGTCGATCCGGTCGAGCAGCGGGCCCGACACCCGCGCCCGGTAGCGTCGCACCAGTTCGGCGGTACAGCGGCAACGGCCGCGGGGATCGCCGTGGTACCCACAGGGACACGGATTCATCGCGGCGACGAGCTGAAACGCGGCCGGCCACTCGTAGCAGCGCTTCGCGCGCGCGAGCACGACCGTTCCGCTCTCGAGCGGCTCGCGCAAGGCTTCGAGCGCGTTGCGCGGGAATTCCGGCAGCTCGTCGAGGAACAGCACGCCCCGATGCGCGCGGGAAATCTCGCCCGGCCGGGAGCCGCCCCCGATCAGCGCCGCGACCGACGCAGTGTGATGGGGCGCGCGAAAGGGCCGCGCGGGCATGCCGCGGGGACACGTGCCCGCCGCGGACTCGAGGCTCGCGACCTCGAGGCGCTCCTCGGCGTCGAGCGGCGGCAGGATCCCGCCGAGCCGCTGGGCGAGCATCGTCTTGCCGGTCCCTGGTGGACCGATCAGCAACAGTCCGTGTTCGCCCGCCGCGGCGATCTCCAGCGCCCGCTTGGCCCGCGCTTGGCCGCGCACGTCGGCAAGATCCGCGACCGGCGGCGTCTCCACGGGCATCGGTGGTGGCGGCGGCGGGAGCGGCGCATGGTCGAGGAGCGCCGCGCGCAACTGCGGCAGGTCGCGCGCCAGGCGAATGCGCGCGGCGGGCACGAGCGACGCCTCGGCGGCGTTCGCGGCGGGCACGATCAGCTCCCGACCGTCGGCCGCGCCGGCGATCAGCGCCGGCAACAGCTTGCTCGTTTCCCGCAGCTCGCCGCCGAGCGACAGCTCACCGTAGAACTCCCGGCTCGCCGCGCACCCGCGCGGCAGTTGTCCCGTCGCGGTCAATACCCCGATCGCGATCGGCAAATCGAATCGACCGCCTTCCTTCGGTAGATCGGCGGGCGCGAGGTTCACCGTGATCCGCGCGGCCGGAAACTCGAACCCCGCGCTCACGAGCGCCGCGCGGACGCGTTCGCGACTCTCGCGCACGACCGCCTCGGGCAATCCCACGATCGCGAATTGCGGGAGGCCGGCGCCGAGATGCACCTCGACGCGAACCAGCGGCGCGGCAAGCCCGAGCGGCGCTCGGCTCAAGGTCGCGCTGAGGGCGGCTCGGCGCACCGTCGGTCCCCGCCAGCCCCGATTCGACGCCCGACCCCGCCTGCAGCGGGCTCAGGGCGACCGGGTCTTCGCTTCCAGTTCGGCGAGCCGGGCCTCGATCGCGGCCAGCTGCTCGCGAGCGCGTGCGAGCGCCGCCGACTGCACGTCGAAATCCTGGCGCGTGACGATGTCGAGTTTCGCGAGTTGCGCCTGCAGCACCGTCTTGAAGTTCGCTTCGAGATCTCGCCCGAGCGCGCGCAAGGGCTGGGGCACCACCTCCGTCAGCCGGCGTGCGATCTCATCCAGCGCGATCGAATCGGTCAAACCCATCGGAACCTCCATGAAAATCCGTTGCGTCGGTGCGAATTTCGCGACCGCGACCGGCGCAACCCCTTGATCCGCAAAGACCAACGGCAGGACACGGCCGCGGTGACGCTGCGGAGGATGGTACCCGGAAACCGGGCCGAAGCGCTGTGATTAACCGACGCGAACGGATGGAAATGGGGATGGGTCGGCTCGCCGGCGGCAACCCGGAGTCCGCCGCCACATCGATCGTGCCGACGAACCCTCCGCGTCGCGACGGGTGGAGGAGGATCTCGCGCCGGCATCGAGCCCACCCCCGTCGGCGCCTGTTTCCTGGGGCGAATCCCGCGGTTCCGCGAGTTCGCCGCGTTTCAATTCCATGACACGGCGCGAGATCATCGCCCTTATACCCCAGCGAAACGGCGACCGCCAATGGTGCAACGCCATAATTGGAAGATATTTTTTCATTGTTACACTGCAGTCCCGGACCGCGATTATCCGACCTATTCGAGGAGTGTTCGAGATGAAACTGATCGTGGCGATCATCAAGCCATTCAAACTCGACGAGGTCCGTTCGGCGCTCGCCGAGTTCGGGGTACAGGGGCTCACCGTGACCGAGGTCAAGGGTTTCGGTCGACAAAAGGGTCATACTGAGCTTTATCGAGGCGCGGAGTACGTCGTCGACTTCCTGCCGAAGGTCAAGCTCGAGCTCGCGGTGGACGACGATCAGGTCGATCGTGTCGTCGAGTCGATCATCGAGTCGGCGCGTACCGGCAAGATCGGCGACGGCAAGATCTTCGTCTCCGAGCTCGGACAGGCGGTGCGGATCCGAACGGGGGAAACCGGATCGCGCGCGTTGTAGTCGCCCCCCCGGGGAAAGGGATCATGAAACGCGTTTTAGTGTTCGCTGCCCTGCTCGGTTGGTCGGCGCTCGCGTCGGCGACCGTCTACAAGTGGGTCAACGCCAAAGGCGAGGTCCAGTACGGTGACTCCCCGCCGGTCGGCGTGCACGCGACCGTCGTGCACCTGCTCGGTACGGCCGAACCGTCCGCTGCCTCGTCGAACGCGGCAAGCTCGAGCCCCACCCTCTCCAACGCCGCCTTCGCCGCCCAGGCCGTCGCGCAGGCGAAGGCCGAGCGCGCCCGGCAAGCCGTCGATTCGGACGTCGCGGCCGCGCACCGGGCGCAGTGCGCGAACGCGAAGCAGCACTACGAAGAACTGATCAACGGCCGGCACATGTACACGCTCGGCCCCGACGGCAAGCGCCATTATCTGTCCTCGGCCGAGATCGATGCCGCGCGGCTCGACGCGAAGAAGCAGGTCGACACACTGTGCGGCAGCGGCGAGTCGATGTAGCCGCCACACCGCCGCGATCAGTACGCCTGCCGGCCTCGCGCCGGCCCTTTGCCGCGAGCGCGTCGAGCGCTTAACCTAGCGCGCTTCGAATCGATCCCATCGGGAAGGGTGACAACGATGCGTACCGGCTTCGTCGGATTGGGCGCGATGGGCGCGCCGATGGCCCGCAACCTGCACCGCGCGAGCCTGTTGAGCGGCGTGTGGAACCGCAGTCCGGGCAAGGCAAGCGCGCTCGCCGCCGAGCTCGGCGTCACGGCGTATCCGACCCTGGCGGACCTCGCCGCCGATTGCGATGCCGTCGGCATCTGCGTCTCGGCGGACGAGGATCTGCGCGAAGTCGTCACCGGACTGCGTTCCGGCCTCGGCCGGGACAAGATCGTGATCGATTTCTCCACGGTCGGTGCCGGCACCGCGCGCGCACTGCACGCGCAACTGTCGGCCGACGGCGTCGGTTTCCTCGACTGCCCGGTCAGCGGCGGCATCGAAGGCGCGAAGCAGGGAACGCTCGCGATCATGGTGGGCGGCGACGAGACGGTGTTCGAGCGCGCACGACCCGTGCTCGAAGCGCTCGGGCGCAAGATCGCCCATCTCGGACCGAGCGGCGCCGGACAGGCGACGAAGGCGACCAACCAGATCATGTGCGCCGGAATCATCCAGGCGGTCGCCGAGGCGATGGCGTTCGCGCATGCGGAAGGCCTGCCGCTCGATCGGGTGATCGACACCCTCGGTCAGGGCGCCGGATCGAGCTGGTACTTCGTGAACCGCGCTCCCTACATGGCGAAGGGGCAGTTTCCGGCCGGCTTCCGCGTGCGCTTGCACGAGAAGGATCTGCGGATCTGCCGCGAGATGGCGGCGGCGCACGGCGCCCGTCTGCCGGTCGTCGAATCGACGCTCGCCGAATATGCCGCGCTGATCCGCGACGGCCACGGCGACGAGGACATCTCCACGATCTACCGCTCGAAGTCGGCGCTGTTCGACGCCGCCCTCGCGCCCGGCGGCGCCCGCCAATCCGGCGCCGGTCGCGAACCCGGCGCCTGAACGCCGCCATGACCGCCGCGCCGCTGCGCATCGCGACCCGCAAGAGCCCGCTGGCGCTGTGGCAGGCCGAGCACGTCGCTGCGCGGCTGCGCGCCGCCCACCCCGACGTGCCGGTCGTACTGCTGCCGATGTCCACCAAGGGCGATCAGATCCTCGACCGCAGCCTCGCGGCGATCGGCGGCAAGGGCCTGTTCATCAAGGAGCTCGAGATCGCGCTCGACGAGCGCCGCGCCGACCTCGCGGTGCACTCGATGAAGGACGTCCCGGCCGACCTGCCGGCGCCATTCACGATCGGCGCGGTGCTCGAGCGCGCCGATCCGCGCGACGCGCTGGTCGCACCCCGGGCGCGCGCGCTCGAGGACCTGCCGAGCGGGGCGCGCGTCGGCACCTCGAGCCTGCGCCGGCGCGCGCAGCTCCTCGGTTTGCGGCCGGATCTGCGGATCGAGGCGCTGCGCGGGAATCTGAACACGCGGATCCAGCGGCTCGACGAGGGTTCGCTCGATGCGATCGTGCTCGCCTGTGCCGGTCTCGCACGGCTCGGCTGGGAACCGCGCATCGCAGCCCGGTTGCCGTTCGAGACGTCACTGCCGGCGGTCGGCCAGGGGGCGATCGGCGTCGAGTGTCGTGCGGGCGACGCGCCGATCCTCGAGCGCATCGCGGCGCTCGAGCATCCGCCGACGCGCGTGGCGGTCGATGCCGAGCGGGCGTTCTCGCGCCGCCTCGGCGGCAGCTGTCAGTCGCCGGTCGCCGCGCACGCGACGCTCGATGCCGAACGTCTCGTGCTCCGCGGGCTCGTGGCCTCGCCCGATGGCCGCCGGGTGCTCCGGGACACGCTGGTCGGCACCGCCGACGCCGCGGCGACGCTCGGGGAAGCCCTGGCGCAGCGGATGCTCGCGGCCGGCGCACGCGAGATCCTCGACACGCTCGCCGAACCTTGAGCGCCACGCACCCGCTCGCGGGCGTCGGCGTCCTCGTGACGCGCCCCCAGGCACAGTCGGCGGCGTTGTGCCGCCGGCTCGAAGCGCGGGGTGCGACGGTGGTCGCGCTGCCGGCGGTCACGATCGATCCGGTCGCGGTGCCCGCCGATCTCGCGAAGCGCATCGGCACGGCGGACGCGTTCGATCTGGTCGTGTTCACCAGCGCGAACGCGGTACGACACGGCACCGCGTGGCTCGCAGACCCGCGCGACCGCACGATCGCCGCGATCGGCCCGGCGACGCGGCGGGCGCTCGAGCGTGCCGGCTTCCCGGTTTCGATCACGCCGCGCGGCGGGTTCGATTCCGAGCATCTGCTCGCCGAACCCGCGCTGCGGGATCTCGTCGGGCGGCGCGTGCTGCTCGTCAAGGGGATCGGCGGCCGCGATCTGCTCGCGCGCGAACTCGCCGCGCGCGGTGCGCGCGTCGAAGCGGCCGAGGTCTACCGGCGTTCGCCGGCAACGCCGGATCCCGAGCGGCTGCGCGCACTCGAGGCGCGGATCGATGCCGGGGCGTTGCAGGTCGTCACCGCGACCAGTCTCGAGATCGCGAGCGCGCTGCTCGGGCTCTCGCCGCCGCCGTTGCGCACCGCGCTCGAGCGATTGCACTGGCTGGTCCCGGCCGGGCGGGTCGCGAACGCGCTCGAATCCCTTGGAATTCGCGGGCCGCGGATCGAGGCGGCGTCGCCCGAGGATCCAGCGCTCGTCGACGCGCTGGCGCGCTGGGCGGCCGGCCGCTCCCGGGACTACTCGAACGAGTCGACGTAGAGCCGAGCGGGATCGAGACCGCGCGCCGGGAAGGTACGGCACACGGCCTCGATCATCGCCGGCGGTCCGCAGGCATACCCGTCGAACGCCGCGAGCGATTCGTAATCGGCGAGTACCGCGTCGTGCACGAGGCCGCGCCGCCCCCCCCAATCCGCCGCGGGTTCCGACAACACCGGCACGTAGCTGAGCAGCGGCGCGCGCCGCGCGATCTCGCGGATCCTCGCGTCCGCATACAGATCGGCTGCGGTCCGCGCGCCGAAGTACAGGTGCACCGCGCGCCGCGCGCCGCGCTCGACAACGTGTCGCAGGATCGCCTGGATCGGCGCGTACCCCGTGCCGCCGGCGACGAGCAGCAGCGGTGTCGTCGGCGCCTCCGGCGCCGCGACGGCCTCGCGCGGCGCCGTGTCCGACGGCGCACCGACGGCGGGCGGATGATAGCGGAACGAACCCAGCGGGCCTTCGATCGTGAGCAGCCGCCCGGTCGGGTCGGTCGCGAACAGCGACTCGGTGAACGCGCCGCCCGCGACGTAGCGCACGTGCAGTTCGATCGACCGGGCATCGTGCGGCGGACAGGCGATCGAGAAGCTGCGACGACGGCCCTGCGGCAGCAGCACGTCGAGGTATTGGCCAGGTAGGAACGCGAGATCCTCGACGGGGGGCAGGCGCAGGGAGAGCACGATCACCTCGCGCCCGAGCCGCTCGGCACGTTCGATCCGGCACGGCAGGCGTTTCACGGCCACCTCGTCCGGATGGCGCAGCTCGTCGACGTCGAGCTCGAGATCGCCGCGCGGACGCGCGCGGCACATCAGGATCAATCCGTCGGCGGCGTCCTGCGGCTCCAAGCCGAGCGGCGGCCCGTCGGGATAGTCGATCTCGCCGCGCGTGAGGCGCGCGCGGCAGGCACCGCAATTGCCGCGGCGACAGCCGTGGGCGAGTCGCACGCCGGCGGCGATCGCCGCATCGAGCAGCGACTCGCCCGCCTCGACCGGAAAGCTGCGGCCGGAGCGGGCGAGGCTCACGCGCACGGGGACCGCCCGCGCGCGGCCCGCGCGCGCGGGCGGCGCGGGGTCGGATCGCGTGTCAGGGTTGGCTGCGCTTGCTGTCGAGCCAGGCGCAGATCGGTTCCCATTGCTGCCAATCGGGCCACGCGAGGTACTCGGGCAGTTCGAGGACGCCCATTCCGCGCGAATAGGCGCGCACGTAATTCTGCGCCTCGCGCAACGCCCCGAGGTACGGCACCTTCAGGTGCTTGAGGTAGCGATCGAGCTCCTCGAAGATCAAGGTGTGCTCGCGAACCCGGTTCGCGAGCACCGCCAGACGCGCCTGCCTGCGCGAGACCTTGCCGATCTCCTGCAGTTCGGCCATGAAATGGCCGCAGGCCTTGATGTCGATCGTCGAGGGCAGGACCGGGACCAGGATCGTCTCGGCGCGTCGCACGAGCTCGTTGAGTTCGGTGCCGTGGACGCGCGCCGGCGCGTCGATCACGAGGACTTCCGTGTTGCGCGGGACGTTGCGGATACCCTCCTCGTAGGCCGGCACGCCGCTGATCGCGGGCAGGTCGTGCGGACGCGTCGCGAGCCAATCCAGGCTCGAGCGCTGCGGGTCGTAATCGGCGATGCAGGTCTCGTGTCCGTCGCGCGCGAAGAACACCGCGAGATTCGTCGCGATCGTGCTCTTTCCGCAACCACCCTTCGCGTTCAGGACCATGATGTGGCGCATGCGCGTCCCGCCTCCGCTCTTTACGCGGCCATCCTCGGCCGAGGCAAGGCTAAGTCCCGGGCTGCAATTGCGCAAGCCCTCGCGCTCGCGTCCCGGGGAGCTCATCGGCTATCCTCGATCGATGCGCCTCGATTTCTGGAAAATGCAGGGACTCGGCAATGACTTTCTCGTCTTCGACGCGCCGGCCGGTTTTCTCGGACGTCCGATGGACGCGGCACTGCTGCGCCGACTCGCGGACCGGCATACCGGGATCGGCTTCGACCAGGCGCTGATGCTCGAGCCGCCGCGCGATCCGGCGACCAGCGTCTACTACCGGATCTTCAACGCCGACGGCGGCGAGGTCGAGCAATGCGGCAACGGCGCGCGCTGCGTCGCCGCCTTGCAGTACGCGCGCAACCCGGCGATCGGGCGCGCACTCGCGCTCGGCAGCCCCGGGGGGACGGTCCGGGCGCGGATCGCCGAGGACGGCCGCGTGTCCGTCGAGATCGGCATCCCGAATTTCGATCCGCGGTCCCTGCCGATGGACGGATCGGGCGAGACGCCGTTGGTACCGATCCGCATCGGCGAGCGCGAGGTCCGCCTCGGAGTCGTTTCGGTCGGCAATCCCCACGCGGTCGTCTACGTCGAGGACATCGACGCCGCACCCGTCGCCACGCTCGGACCCGCGATCGAGGGCCATCCGGCGTTCCCCCGGCGCGTGAACGTCGGATTCCTTCAGATCCACGACCGGGCGCACGTGTCGCTGCGGGTGTTCGAGCGGGGCGTCGGCGAGACCCTCGCGTGCGGGACCGGCGCCTGCGCCGCGGTCGCGGTCGGCCGCAGACACGGCCGGCTCGACGCCGAGGTCGACGTGGATCTGCGCGGCGGCCGCGCCCACGTGCGCTGGCCGGGCGACGGCGAGTCGGCCTGGCTCACGGGTCCCGCGACGGTCGTCTTCACCGGTTCGATCGAGATATGATGCGACTTTCCACCGGGAGCGAGCGCCGATGACGACCCATACCGCCCGCGGAGTGAAGGAAGAGGCGATCACCGACGACCGGATCGCGGATTACCTGCAAACACACCCCGATTTCTTCGAGCGCAACGCCGCCCTGCTCGCGAAGCTGCGACTGCCGCACCTGCGCGAGGGGACCGCCACGGTGAGCCTCGTCGAGCGCCAGGTCGAGGTCCTGCGCGAACGCAATCAGGCGCTCGAGCGGCGGCTGAAGGAACTCGTCGACGTCGCCCGCGCGAACGACGTGCTCGCGGATCGGATCCACCGGCTCGCGCAGCGCCTGCTGCGTGCCGGCGACCTGTCCGCGACCGTCGCGGCGATCGAGACCTCGATGCGCGAGGACTTCGACGCGATGCACTCGGTGCTGGTGCTGTTCCTGCCGGCGATGCCGGGCCTCGAGGCCGGCACGCAACGCTTCCTGCGCATCGCGGACCCGGCCGACTCGAACCTGAAGTCCTTCGAATCCCTGCTCGGATCCGGCAAGCCGCGGTGCGGACAGATCCGCGATACCCAACGCGACTATCTGTTCGGCGCGGACACCGTCGAGATCGGATCGGTCGCGCTGACCCCGCTCGGACCGAAGGGCAACCTCGGACTCCTCGCGATCGGCGCGAGCGATGCGCAACGGTTCCACCCGGCGATGAGCACCGATTTCCTGATCCGGATCGGTGACTTGATCGCGCACGCGCTGACTCGCTGAGCGAGCGGCCGGAGCGCGCCCTGAGCGCCGCGCTGCACGACTGGATCGATCGTTTCTGCGCGCACCTGCGCCTGGAACGGCGCATGAGCCCGCACACGGCAGCGGCGTACCGACGGGACCTGGAGGCGCTCGCCGCGCACCTCGAACGGCGCGGCGGCCCGGACTGGAAGGACCTCGATGGCGCCGCGATCCGCGCGTTCGCGGCGGCCGAGCACGCCGCAGGCCTCGCACCGCGCAGCGTGCAACGCCGCCTGTCCGCGATCCGCAGCTTCTACGGTTACCTGCGACGCGAAGCCGCGACCGCGGGCAACCCGGCCGAGGGGGTCCGGGCGCCGCGCGCCGAGAAGCGCCTGCCCTCGACCCTCGACGTCGACCAGATGGCGCGGCTCCTGTCGTTCCGCGCCGACGACCGCCTGTCGGCGCGCGACAAGGCGATCATGGAGCTCCTGTATTCCTCCGGCCTGCGCCTCGCGGAACTCGCCGGTCTGAACCGACAGGACGTCGATCTCGCCGACGCCACCGTCCGCGTGCTCGGCAAGGGCGCGAAGACGCGCATCGTCCCGGTCGGTCGCACCGCCCGCAGCGCCCTCGAGGCGTGGCTGCGCGAGCACCCCGGCGGCGGCGAGCGCGCCCTGTTCCTCAGCCGCGACGGGCGCCGCCTCTCGGCGCGTGCGATCCAGCAACGGGTCGCGCTGTGGGCGCGGCGGCAGGGCATCGCGGTCCGCGTGCATCCGCACCTGTTCCGCCACTCGTTCGCGACGCACCTGCTCGAGTCGAGTGCGGACTTGCGGGGCGTGCAGGAGCTCCTCGGCCACGCGAACATCGGCACGACCCAGATCTACACGCACCTCGACTTCCAGCGCCTCGCGAACGTCTACGACGCCGCGCACCCGCGCGCGCGACGGCGCACGCGGCCTTGAAATCCGCCGGATCGTCCCCAAGGACCTGCGTTCCCGGTCGACCGAACGCCCGCACATGAACCTAGACGACCCTTTCCAGCACCGCGCCGGCGCAATGCTCGGCACGACGATCCTCGCGGTACGGCGTGGCGGTCACGTCGCGCTCGGCGGCGACGGGCAGGTCACCCTCGGTCAGACCGTGGTCAAGAGCAATGCGCGCAAGGTGCGCCGCCTCTACGGCGGCAAGGTGCTCGCCGGGTTCGCCGGCGGCACGGCCGATGCGTTCACGCTGTTCGAACGCTTCGAGGGCAAGCTCGAGAAGTACGGCAATCTCACCCGGGCGGCGATCGAGCTCGCGAAGGACTGGCGCACCGATCGCAGCCTGCGCCGGCTCGAGGCGCTGCTGTGCGTCGCCGACGCCGAACGCTCGTACATGATTTCGGGAACCGGCGACGTGATCGAGCCCGAGCACGACCTGATCGCGATCGGTTCGGGCGGCGCGTTCGCGCAGGCGGCAGCACTCGCGCTGCTGCGCTCGACCGAACTCGGCGCCCGCGAGATCGTCGAGCGCGCGCTCGGCATCGCCGCCGAGATCTGCATCTACACCAACCGACAGCTGACGATCGAGGAGCTCTAGCGCCGATGTCGCAGATGACCCCGCGCGAGATCGTCGAGGAACTCGACAAGCACATCGTCGGCCAGCACGCCGCCAAGCGTGCGGTCGCGATCGCGCTCCGCAACCGCTGGCGGCGCGGCCGCGTCGACCCGGCGCTGCGCACCGAGATCACCCCGAAGAACATCCTGATGATCGGCCCGACGGGCGTCGGCAAGACCGAGATCGCGCGGCGCCTCGCGAAGCTCGCGCAAGCCCCGTTCCTGAAGGTCGAAGCGACGAAGTTCACCGAAGTCGGCTACGTGGGCCGCGAGGTCGACTCGATCGTCCGGGATCTCGTCGAGATCGCGGTGAAGACCACCCGCGAACGGGAAATGGCGAAGGTTCGCTACCGTGCCGCAGACGCCGCCGAGGAGCGATTGCTCGATGCGCTGTTGCCGAGCTCGCGGGCGGATGCGTCGACAGATGCCCCGCCGCGCGATCCGGAGACCCGGCAACGGCTGCGCAAGATGCTGCGCGAGCATGCGCTCGACGACCGGGAAGTCGAGATCGAGGTGCGGGCGCCGGCGACGGGCGTCGAGATCATGGCGCCGCCCGGGATGGAAGAGATGACGCAGCAGCTGCAGTCGATGTTCCAGAACCTCGGCGGCGGCCGCGCCCGTCAGCGCAAGCTGAGGATCCCGGAGGCCTTGAAGCTCCTGACCGAGGAAGAAGCGGGCAAGCTGATCGATGAGGAGGAACTGAAGACGCGGGCGGTGGAGAGCGCGGAGCAGAACGGGATCGTGTTCATCGACGAAATCGACAAGATCGCGCGCCGCCAGGAGACCGCGGGTGCGGACGTGTCCCGCGAGGGCGTGCAGCGCGACCTGCTGCCGCTGGTCGAGGGTTGCACCGTGAACACCAAGTACGGTGCGGTGAAGACCGACCACGTGCTGTTCATCGCGTCCGGCGCGTTCCACATGTCCAAGCCCTCCGATCTGATCCCGGAACTGCAGGGTCGGCTGCCGATTCGCGTCGAGCTCCAGTCGCTGACGGTCGAGGACTTCGTGCGGATCCTGACCGAACCGGACGCCTCGCTGTGCCGGCAGTACGCGGCCCTGCTCGAGACCGAGGGCGTCGCGCTGGAATTCGACGCCTCCGGCGTACGCCGCCTCGCCGAAGTCGCGTACGAGGTCAACGAGCGAACCGAGAACATCGG
Source organism: Pseudomonadota bacterium (assembly GCA_021780395.1). The sequence continues at coordinate 8,715 of JAJXYU010000221.1, read as the reverse complement.
CGCGCGCCGCCTGCACACCGTGATGGAGCGCCTGCTCGAATCGGTGTCCTTCGAGGCCGCGGACCGCGGCGGCACGCACATCGTCGTCGATCGGGACTACGTCGAGCGGCATCTCGGCGAGCTCTCGCGCGACGAGGATCTGTCGAGGTACATCCTGTGAGCACGACCCCGACGCCGACCGAGATCAAGCTGCGCACCGCGTCGCGACTCCTCGAGATCACGTTCGACGACGGCGCGCACTTCGAGCTGCCCTTCGAGTACCTGCGCGTGTTCTCCCCGTCCGCCGAGGTCAAAGGCCACGGCGGCGGCGAAGGGGTGCTCGTGACCGACAAGGAGAACGTCGGGATCCGCGGCGTCGATCCGATCGGTCAGTATGCGCTGAGACTGAATTTCGACGACGGCCACGACACCGGGCTCTACAGCTGGAGCCTGCTGTACGACCTGGGTCGCAACCGCGCCGCCAACTGGTCGCGCTACCTGGAGCGTTGCGCCGCGGCGGGGCGACCGCGGCGAGTCTGATTCCGCGGCCGAAACGGCTACAATGGCCGGATTCCGACGATCGGTGAGCGCGCGATGAACGAACCACGACGAACGGCCGATTTCGGCTTCGAGACGGTCGAATGGGCGGAGAAGGCCCGCCGCGTCCGGTCGGTTTTCGAGAACGTCGCCGGCAAGTACGACCTGATGAACGACCTGATGTCGTTCGGGGTGCACCGGCTGTGGAAGCGATTCACGCTCGCGGTCGCGGGTCTGCGCCCCGGCCAGACCGCGCTCGACGTCGCCGGCGGCACCGGCGACCTCACGATCGGCCTCGCCCGCCAGGTGGGCAAGGACGGGCGCGTGGTCCTCTCCGACATCAACGCCGCGATGCTGCTGCGCGGCCGCGACCGGGTGCTCGACCACGGGGTCGCGGGCAACGTCGACTGCGTCGTCGCGAACGCCGAGGCGCTGCCGTTCGCGGACGGCTCCTTCGACTGCGTGACGATCGGCTTCGGATTGCGCAACGTGACCGACAAGGCGGCCGCGCTCGCCTCGATGCACCGGGTCCTCAAGGTCGGTGGTCAGCTGCTGGTACTGGAATTCTCGAAGCCGATGCTGCCGGGTCTCGGCAAGGTCTACGATCTGTACTCGTTCAACGTGCTCCCCGCGCTCGGCGCGGTCGTCGCGCACGATGCACCGAGCTACCGGTACCTCGCCGAGTCCATCCGCATGCATCCGGATCAGGAAACCTTGCTCGAGATGATGCGATCCGTCGGATTCGCGCACGCGCGCTATCACAACCTGAGCGGCGGGATCGTCGCCTTGCACCGCGGCTACAAGATCTGACCGATGCCGGCCACTCCTCCCTGGCTCGCCGCGCTCGAGAGCGTCCTGAACCGCAACATCGGCGGCCAGGCGCGCGCCGAGCGACTCGCGCGCCGTCTCGCCGGCAAGTCCCTGCAGGTCGATCTCGACGGCGTGATCCGCATCCGCGCGATCTGCATTTCGGGGCGGCTCGCGCTGTCGAGCGCGGACGGCGGCACGGCCGACGCGGTGATCGCCGGACCGCCGGGTGCGTTGCTGCGGCTGATGACCGCCGAGCACGACCGCCCCGTGGGCAGCGGATCGCTCCAGGTCCGTGGCGACGCCGAGGTCGCGGCAAGCTACCGGGAGCTGCTCGCGCTCGCGCGACCCGATCCGGAGGAGGAAGCGGCCCGGTTGATCGGCGACGTCGCGGCGCGCCGCCTCGGCAACCTCGCCCGCGCGGCCGGAACCTGGGCCTTCCGCAGCGCGCGCAGCGTCGGCGAGAACCTCGCGGAGTACCTGCGCGAAGAGAGCCGTGACCTCGTCGGCAAGCCGGAAGTCGAGGAATTCGTGCGCGCGGTGGACGAACTGCGCGAAGCGACCGACCGCCTCGAGGCGCGGCTCGAGCGGCTTTCGTATCGCGCACCGCCGCGCGGACCGGACACCGCATGATCCGCGTCCGCGTCGTCGGTCGGCTGCTCGAGATCCAGCGCGCCCTCGTCCGTCACGGACTCGACGAACTCGTCCGCGCGACCCACCTGTACCGGCCGTTCCGCTTCCTCGCGTACCTGTCGCCGTGGACCTGGTTCCAGCGCAGCGCCGGCACGACCCGGGGCGAGCGGTTGCGGCTCGCGCTCGAGGAACTCGGGCCGATCTTCGTGAAGTTCGGCCAGGCGCTGTCCACCCGGCGCGACCTGTTGCCGATCGACATCGCCGACGAGCTCGCGGCGCTGCAGGATCGGGTCCCGCCGTTCGACAGCGCGATCGCCGTCGCGACGATCGAATCCACCTTCGGGCGCAAGCTCGAGGAGATCTTCGCCGAGTTCGATCGGACCCCGCTCGCCGCCGCCTCGATCGCGCAGGTGCACGCCGCCCGGCTGAAGGACGGCTCGGAGGTGGTCGTGAAGATCCTGCGCCCCGGGATGCGCGAGATGATCGAGCGCGACCTGGAGGTGCTCGCCAGCCTCGCGGCGCTCGCGGACCAGTACTGGAGCGAGGCGCGGCGCCTGCGGCCGAAGGAAGTCGTCGAGGAATATCGCAAGACGATCCTCGACGAACTCGATCTGATGCGCGAGGCCGGCAATGCGTCGCAGCTGAAGCGCAATTTCCAGGGGTCGAACCTCCTGTACGTCCCGGAGGTCCACTGGGACCTCTGCCGGTCGAACGTGATGGTCATGGAGCGAATCCACGGGATCATCGTGAACCGCATCGAGGAGCTCCGGGCGCGCGGGACGAACATCGCCAAATTGGCCGAGAACGGCGTCGAGATCTTCTTCACGCAGGTGTTCCGCCACAATTTCTTCCATGCCGACATGCACCCGGGGAACATCTTCGTGCAGGTCGACGACCCGGAGAATCCCCGTTACGCCGCCGTCGACTTCGGGATCGTCGGCACGCTCGAGGCGCGCGACCAGCATTACCTCGCCGAGAATTTCATGGCGTTCTTCGACCGTGACTACGCGCGCGTCGCGGCGCTGCACGTCGAATCCGGCTGGGTGCCGAGCGGCACGCGGGTCAGCGAGTTGGAGTCGGCGGTGCGCACGGTCTGCGAGCCGATCTTCAACAAGCCCCTGAAGGACATCTCGTTCGCGCAGGTGCTGCTGCGCCTGTTCGAGACCGCGCGGCGCTTCGACATGCGGATCCAGCCGCAGCTGATCCTGCTGCAGAAGACCCTGCTCAACATCGAGGGGCTCGGGCGGCAGCTGTACCCGGAGCTCGATCTGTGGAAGACCGCGCAACCGATCCTGCGCGCGTGGATGCGCGACCGGGTGAGCCCGCGCACGCTGGTCCGCGCGATGCGCGCGCAACTCCCCGACGCGATCGAAACCCTGAAACAAATCCCGAAGATCGTGAAGACCGGGATACGCGCCGCCGCCGACGACGGCTTCCGGTGGCCGGTCCAGAGCGCCGAGCTCGCCGAGCTGCGCGAGGAACTGCGCCGCCTCGAATCCCGCCGGGACGCGGCGATCCTCGGCGGCGTGCTCTGGCTCGCGGGGCTGATCTGGCTCGCGGCCCGCGCACCGCTCCCGGCCGTCGGCGCGGTGCAATTGCTCGCCGGCGCCGCGATCTTCGCGCGCCTGCGCTGGACTCGACCCAAGACGACCGGCTGAGCGCCGGCCGGCTCAGCCGCGCGGTTCGCCGGCTTGCGTTCCGCAGCGCCAGCACGCGGTGAACTGGGGTTCGAGCCGCTCGCCGCACTGCCGGCACGTCCACGCCTCGCCCTCGACCGGCCGCTGCGCACGCTGCAGCACCGCGAGCGCACGGGTCTCGTCGCTCTCGTCGACCAGCAACTGCGGCCAGGTCTCGAACATCGGCAGGTCGCCCGCCGCACCCGCGAGGAACTGATTGCGGATCTCGCTCGGGATCCCGGCCGCGGTCAGCAGGTTCCGTGCGTGCGCGACGTCGACCAGCGTCGCCGCGCGATACACCCGTTTCATCGCACGCGCCGCACGACGCGGGGCCGCCCGGGCGTCAGCGCAACGACGCGAGGAACGCGCGTGGGTCCTCGCCCCGCTCGAGCACCTCGACGAGGGCGGACCCGACGACGACCCCGTCGACGTGGCCGGCGAAGCGGTCGACCTGCTCGCGCGAGCGGATCCCGAACCCGGCGCACACTGGCACCCTCGCCGCGGCGCGCACGCGGTCCATGTAGGCGAGCACGTCGTCCGGCACCGCCGCGGCCTTGCCCGTCGTGCCGGTCATCGTGACCGCGTAGACGAAACCACGGGCGTCGGCACAGAGGCGCTCGAGTCGCTCCCGCGGGGTCACCGGCGTGACCATCTGCACCAGCGCGAGCCCTTCGCGATCGAGCGCCGCCTTCAACTCCGCCCGCTCCTCGAACGGCAGGTCCGGCACGATGAATCCGGCGATCCCCGCGGCCGCCGCGGCTCGCGGCAGCCGCTCGAGACCGTAGGCGAGCAGCGGATTCAGATAGCTCATCAGCAGGATCGGCGCACCGCCCGTCGCGGTCACCGCCGCGACCTCGCCGAGGATCCACGGCAAAGTCACCCCGTTCGCGAGCGCGGCGAAGCTCGCTCGCTGGATCGTCGTGCCATCCGCCATCGGATCGCTGAACGGCACCCCGACTTCGACGACGTCGGCGGCCGCGGCGACCGCGGCGAGATCGTCGCGAAACCGCTCCCGCCGTGGGAAGCCGGCCGTCAGGAAGCCGACCAGTGCGGTCCGGCCGCCCTTCCGGGCCGCGGCGATCGCGGCGCTGACCGCCTCGTGCGGCGCAACGCTCATGCGAGGCCCTCGAGCACGGTCCGCTGCAGGATCGGCATGTCCTTGTCCCCGCGCCCCGAGCAGCCGATCAGGATCCGGGCGCCGGGATGGCTCGCGGCGTAACGCCGCGCGCCCGCGAACGCGTGCGCGGTCTCGATCGCCGGCAGGATGCCCTCGTAGCGCGCACATTCGACCAGCGCGTCGAGCGCCTCGGCGTCGCTCGCGGCCTCGTACGCGACCCGTCCGGTCCGCAGCAGGTACGCGTGCTCGGGGCCGACGCCCGAATAATCGAGCCCGGCGGAGACCGAGTGCGTCTCGCGCACCTGTCCATGCTCGTCCTGCAGGATCAGGGTGTAACTGCCCTGCAGGACGCCGGGCGTCCCATAGGTCAGCGAGGCAGCGTTGTCGCCGAGCCCCTGCCCGCGGCCGCCGGCCTCGATGCCGACCAGCCGCACGCCGGCATCCTCGAGGAACGGATGGAACAAGCCGATCGCATTCGAGCCGCCGCCGACGCACGCGAAAGCAGCGTCCGGCAACGCGCCGGTCCGCTCGAGCATCTGCGCGCGCGCTTCGCGCCCGATCACCGATTGCAATTCGCGCACGAGATAGGGATACGGATGCGGCCCGACCGCGGATCCAATCGAATAATACGTTCCCTCGGGATCGGCGACCCAGTCGCGCAGCGCTTCGTCGATCGCGACGCGCAGGGTCGCATCACCGCTCGTGACCGGAACCACGGTCGCGCCGAGCAGCTTCATCCGCCCGACGTTCGGCGCCTGCCGCTCGACGTCGACCGCGCCCATGTACACCGTGCAGGGCAATCCGACGCGCGCCGCGGCCGCCGCGCTCGCAACGCCATGCTGGCCCGCGCCGGTCTCGGCGATGATGCGCTTCGCGCCGAGCCGCTTCGCGAGCAGCGTCTGCCCGATCGCATTGTTGATCTTGTGCGCGCCGGTGTGCGCGAGGTCTTCGCGCTTCAGCCAGACGTCCGCACCCCAGCGACGGCTGAGGGTGAGGGCGTGGGTCAACGCGGTCGGCCGGCCGACCCAGGTCGCGAGTTCGCTGCGAAACTCCGCCTGGAAGTCCTCGCTCGCGAGATATCGGTCGATACCGGCCTGCAGCCGATCGAGCGCCGCGACCAGCGTCTCCGGCACGTAGCGGCCGCCGAACGGTCCGAATCGACCGCGCCGATCCGGAACGCTCGCCGCGGCCGTCGCCGCGGCGCCTGAGGCACTCGTCATGTGTCCGTCTCCAGCCGGGCCGCCGCATCACGCACCGCCCGCACGAATTGCTCGATCTTGTGAGGATCCTTCACGCCCGGCTCCGATTCGACGCCGCTGCTCACGTCGACACCGAACGGGCGCACCGCGCGGATCGCGTCGGCCACGTTGTCCGCGGTCAGGCCGCCGGCGAGGATCACTTCGGTCTGCCGGGCGAGCTCCGCGGCGCGACCCCAATCCGCGATCTCGCCGATCCCGCTGGTCGGCCCCTCGAACAGGATCCGCGCCGGCATCGGATGCGGCGACTGGCGGCCGAAGCGCACGACCGGCAGCAACTTCACGCCGGGCGCGATCCGCAGTTCGCGCAAGTCCTCGAAGTCGGTCTGAAAGTAATCCGGCCGCAGCGTCCGGCAGATCTCGTCGACTTTCATCTGCAGCGGATGTTGCGCGACCGCGAACTTGAGCAATCCGGACGGCGCGAGCGCGGCGAGCTGCGCCGCCTGTCCGGGCGTGACCTGGCGCGGGCTCGGTGCGAACACGAAACCGATCGCGTCGACGTTCGCAGCCGCGGCCGCCGCGACCGCATCGGCACTCGTGATCCCGCAGATCTTGATCCACATGGCGTCAGTCTAGCCGTTTTGCGCCGCGTCGGTTCGCGCGACCCGCAACACCGAGCGGATCCAGTCGGCCGGATCCGGATGCCTCATCAGCGCCGAGCCGACGAGCGCGAGCCGATACCCGAGCCGTCGTAGCCGTCGGGCATCGTCCGCGGTCGCGACGCCGCTCTCGGCCACCGCGGGCGCCGACGCGGGCAGCGACGCGGCCAGGGCGGCGAAGCGCGCCGGCACGACCGCCAGGGTTTGCAGATCCCGGCAGTTCAAGCCGACGAGCAGCGGGACGCGGCCGGCGCGGGCGCTCGCGAGCTCGCCGGCGCGCGCGAGTTCGTCGGCATCGAACGCCTCGAGCAGCACGTAGAGGCCGCAGCGCTCGGCGGCATCGATCAGCTCCGCGCACTGCGCGGCCGACAGCATCCGCAGGATCAGCAGGACACCGCCCGCGCCGGCGGCGCGTGCCTCGAGCACCTGGTACGGATCGACCAGGAAATCCTTGCGCATCGCCGGGACGCCGAGCGGGCGCAGGGCGGCTGCGGCGCTTTCGAGGTGCGCGAGCGCGCCGTCGAAACGGGTCGGCTCGGTGAGCACGGACACCGCAGCGGCGCCGGCTCGCGCATAGTCGCGCGCGCGCGCGAGCCAGTCGTCGCCCACCGCCGCGAGTGCGCCCGCGGCCGGCGAGCGACGCTTGATCTCCGCGATCACGTCGAACCCCGCGGGCGAGAGGACGAGCGGTGGTGCCACGGGCGTCGCCGCCGCGCGCCGTTCGAGCGCCGCGACGGACTCCGTCGCGCGCGCCGCATCGGCTCGTTCGCGGCTCGCGCGCCCCATCTCGTCGAGAAATCCGCTCATCCGTCCTCCGCTCGACCGGCGAGCGACGCGGCATGACGCCCGAAGGCCGCGAGCCAGTCGCCGGCACGGCCGCCGTCGACGGCGTGCAGCGCGCACTCGATCCCTTCGGTGGGCGTCGCCGCGCGTCCGGCGACGTGCAGCGCGATGCCCGCCTGCAGCGCGAGCGCGTCCCGGTGCGGTCCGCGGTCGCGCCGCTCGAACACCGCGCGCAGCGCCGCCGCGTTGTCCTGCGCATCGCCGCCCGCGAGGTCCGCGGGCGTGCAGCGCGGCAGGCCGAACGCCAGCGGATCGATCCGCCGCGTCTCGATCCGGCCGTCGGCGACCTCGTGCGCGTCGAACGCACCGATCGGCGTCGCCTCGTCCCAACCGGCGGCGCCGTGCACGACCCAGGCACGCTCGACCTCGGTGCCGAGCAGGGTGCGCGCGATGAGCTGCGCGGTCGGCGCGTCGTACGCGCCGATCACCCGGAACCGCGGCGCCGCGGGATTGGTCAGCGGCCCGAGCAGATTGAACACCGTGCGCACGCCGAGCGCACGGCGTACCGGCGCGATCACGCCCATCGCCGGATGGAAGTGTGGCGCGAACAGGAACGTGAACCCGGTGCGTTCGAGACACTGCGCCGCCGCCGCCTCGTCGAGCGGTAGCTTCAGTCCGAGCGCCTCGATCACGTCCGCGCTCCCGCAGCGGCTCGACACGGACCGGTTCCCGTGCTTCACGACGGGAAGGCCGCAGGCCGCCGCCAGCAACGCCGCGCCGGTGGAGAGGTTGAGGCTCCCCGAGGCATCGCCGCCCGTGCCGACGATGTCCACCGCATCGACCGGCGAGGGCAGCGTCGGCCGGCGGGCGAGCGAGCGCATCGCGCGCGCGAAGCCCCGCAGCTCATCGGCGGTGACGCCCTTCGCGCGCAGAGCCGCGAGCACCGCCCCGGCGAACGCCGGCGGCGTTTGCGGCTCCGCGAGCACGGTGAGCAGCTCGACCGCTCGCCCTTCGTCGAGATCGCGCCGGTCGAGCAGCGCCTCGAGCATCTCCCGCGCGGTCGACACCATCAGTCCTTCAGGAAATTGGCCATGATCCGCGGACCCTCGGGCGTGAGCACGCTCTCCGGGTGGAACTGCACGCCCTCGATCCGCAGACGCTGGTGGCGCACGCCCATGATCTCGCCTTCCGGCGTGCGGGCGGTGACCTCGAGCGCGTCGGGCAGCGTCGCGGGCTCGGCGATCAGCGAGTGATAGCGTCCCGCGGCGAAGCCCTGCGGGATGCCCGCGAACACGCCGCGGCCGTCGTGCGTGACCGGCGACACCTTG
>JAJXYU010000309.1 GCA_021780395.1 Pseudomonadota bacterium | reverse complement strand
GCGCGGGGCGGGCCGCGCGGGTCAGTGCCAGTGCTCGGTCTCGAGGCCCGCATCGCGCGCGGCGCGCCGCGCGGCCCGGGAGCCGTTCACGAGCACGCCGTGATCCGCCGCGCGCAGATGCGCGAGGTCCGACAGGCCGTTGCCGTACGCGCTGAACGGGCGTCCCGGGTACTCGGCGCGCAGCGCCTCGAGGCAGCGCCGCTTTTCCTCGCCGCGCCGATTCGGGCTCGCGAGCGCGCCGTCGAGCGTGTCCCCGGACCAGCGCACCTCGGTGCAGATCGTCCGTTGCACGCCGAGCGCCGCGCCGATCGCGGGCACGTACAGGTCAGGGCTCGCCGACAGGAGGATCAGCAGGTCGCCGGCGTCGCGGTGACGATCGAGGCGGGCGAGCGCCGCCGGGCGGAAGGCGTGGCGCGCGGGGAGACCACACACGTAGGCCGCGGTCCATTCGCGCACCGCCGCGCGATCGAGACCGGCCATCGCGATCCGGATCAGCCGCGCCTTCAGCGCGCCGCGGTCGCGACCGGCGAACGCGTAGATCGCGAGCGCCGGCAACACCCGCCACGCGCGCGGCCAGCGACGCGGATGGCGCAGCCAGTAGCCGGCGACGTACGGCAGGAAGGTGTCCCGCCAGGTCAGCGTGCCGTCGAGGTCGAACAGCGCGATGCGGGCATGCGGCGGGTTCGAGGGCCGGTCCACGTCGGGTCGCGGCGTCCGCTGCGCGCCTCGAGCCGCTCCTACGCGGCCCGTCCGGCTTTCGCGAGCGTGCGCAGCACGTAGTGCAGGATCCCGCCGTGGCGGAAATAATCCAGCTCTTTCGGCGTGTCGATGCGCACGCGGGCCTCGAAGCGGGTCGCCTTGCCGTCGGCCGCGGTCGCGACGATCTGCACGGTCTTTGCCGCCCCCTGGTCGAGACCGGTGATCGCGAACACCTCGCGACCGGTGAGCCCGAGGCCCTGCGCGCTCTGGCCCGCCTGGAACTGCAAGGGCAGCACGCCCATGCCGATCAGGTTGGAGCGATGGATGCGCTCGAAGCTCTCGGCGATCACGGCCTTCACGCCGAGCAGCATGGTGCCCTTCGCGGCCCAGTCGCGCGAGCTGCCGGTCCCGTATTCCTTGCCGGCGAGGATCACGAGCGGCGTGCCGTCGGCCTGGTATTTCATCGCCGCGTCGAAGATCGACATCTCCTCGCCGGTCGGCAGGTAGGCGGTCACGCCGCCCTCGGTGCCCGGGAGCAGGAGGTTGCGCAGGCGGATGTTCGCGAAGGTGCCGCGCATCATCACCTCGTGGTTGCCGCGGCGCGCGCCATAGGAGTTGAAGTCGCCCGGCGCGACGCCCTGCGCGAGCAGGTACTTCGCCGCGGGGCTCGCCTTGGCGATGTTGCCGGCCGGCGAGATGTGATCGGTGGTCACCGAGTCGCCGAGCACCGCGAGCGCGCGGGCGCCGCGGATGTCCGCGACCGGCGCCGGCGTCATCGTCATGCGGTCGAAGTACGGCGGATTCTTCACGTAGGTCGAGCCCGGGTCCCACGCATAGATCTGTCCGGCCGGGGTCTGGATGCCGTTCCAGTGCGAATCCCCGGCGAACACGTTCGCGTAGCCGGCGCGGAACATCGCCGAATCGAGGTTCGCGCCGACGGTGCGTGCGACTTCCTCCGCGCTCGGCCAGATGTCCTTCAACGACACGGGGCGCCCGTCGCTGCCGGTGCCGAGCGGCTCGGACGCGAGGTCGAGGTCCATCGTGCCGGCGAGCGCGTACGCTACCACGAGCGGCGGCGACGCGAGGAAGTTCATCTTCACTTCCGGATGCACGCGTCCCTCGAAATTGCGGTTGCCGGAGAGCACCGAGGCGGCGATGATCTCCCCCTGGCGCACGGCCTCGGAGATCGCGGGCTTCAACGGACCGGAGTTGCCGATGCAGGTGGTGCAACCGTAGCCGACCGTGTAGAACCCGAGCTGCTCGAGCGGCGGCAGCAGGCCGGCCTTCTTCAGGTAGTCGGTGACCACCCTCGAGCCCGGCGCGAGCGAGGTCTTCACCCACGGCTTCGCGCGCAGCCCGCGCGCGACCGCATTGCGGGCGAGCAGGCCGGCGGCAACGAGCACCGCCGGATTCGAGGTGTTGGTGCAGCTGGTGATCGCGGCGATCAGCACCGCGCCGTCGCGGATCTCGTGCTTCGCCTGATCCAGCTCCGCGGTCGCGGCGCCGGTCGCCCGCGGGTTCTTCTTCGCACGTTCCTCGGCCATCTTGGCGATGGCGCCGCGCGAGACCGCGCGCGCCGTGCGCAGGGGTACGCGGTCCTGCGGCCGTTTCGGACCGGCGAGCGAAGGCTCGACCGTCGCCAGGTCGAGTTCGATCACGTCGGTGTAGTCGGCGGCCGGCGCGCCGTCGAGCCGCCACAGGCCCTGCGCGCGCGCGTAGGCCTCGACGAGCGCGACGTCCTCGTCCGCGCGCCCGGTGAGCCGAAGATATCGGATCGTCTCCTCGTCGATGGGGAAGATCGCGCAGGTCGAGCCGAATTCTGGCGACATGTTCGCGATCGTCGCCCGATCGGCGAGCGGCATGTTCCTGAGGCCGTCGCCGAAGAATTCGACGAACTGGTCGACCACGCCCTTCTTGCGCAGGATCTCCGTGATCGTGAGCACGAGGTCGGTCGCGGTCGTGCCCGCCGGCAGCGCGCCGGTCAGCTTGAAGCCGATCACCTGCGGAATCAGCATCGTCACCGGCTGGCCGAGCATCGCAGCCTCGGCCTCGATTCCGCCGACGCCCCAGCCGAGGACGCCGAGGCCGTTGACCATCGTCGTATGCGAGTCCGTGCCGACGAGCGTGTCCGGGTATGCGCGCGCGGGCGCTCCGTCGCGCCGGTCCTGGAAGACCACGCGCGCGAGGCGCTCGATGTTCACCTGATGGACGATGCCGGTGTTCGGCGGCACGACCCGGAAGTTGCTGAACGCGGTCTGGCCCCAGCGCAGGAACATGTAGCGCTCGCGGTTGCGCGAGAATTCGATCTCGGTGTTGCGCCTCAACGAATCGGCGCTGCCGTAGTCGTCGACCTGCACCGAGTGATCGATCACGAGTTCCGCGGGCGCGAGCGGATTCACGCGGGAAGGGTCGCCGCCGAGTCGCGCGATTGCCTCGCGCATCGCGGCGAGGTCGACGACGCAGGGAACACCGGTGAAGTCCTGCATGATCACCCGCGCCGGCGTGAACGAGATCTCATGCTCCGGGCGCGCTTGCGGCCGCCAGTCGAGCAGGGCCTCGACGTCCGCCGCCGTGACGTTGACGCCGTCCTCGAAGCGCAACAGGTTCTCGAGGAGGATCTTGAGCGCGAACGGCAGTCTGGCGACGCGCGCGGCGCCGAGCGCGGCGAGGCTGAAGATCTCATAGCGTTGCGCGCCGACGTCGAGCGTGGTGCGCGATTTGAAATGATCGGTCATGGTCCCTCCGCGGCTGAGGGCGCATTATAACCGCTGGCCGGGCGCGCCGGGGCCGGCTCGAACGGGTCGCGTCGCCCGATCACGCCGCCGCCGAGGCACTCGTCGCCGGCGTAGAAGACCGCGTACTGACCGGGCGTGACCGCGCGTGCAGGTGTTTGCAGCGTGACCGTCGCCGAGTCCGCGTCGCGCACGCGGACTCGGCACGGCAGGTCGGACTGGCGGTAGCGCGTCTTCACCGCGCAGTCGAACTGCGCATCCGTGGGCGGGGCGAGCCAGCGCAGATCGAACACCTCGAAGCGCATGGTCAGGAGCCGCGGGTGATCGGCCGATTGCACGACGATCAGCGCGTTGCGCGCGCGATCCTTCGCGGCGACGTACCACGGCGCGGCGCGCGCGCCGCGCCGGCCCCCGATGTGCAGCCCGCTGCGCTGCCCGAGCGTGTAGAACGACAGGCCGCGGTGTTCGCCGATCACGGCGCCGTCCTCGGTCTCGATCGGTCCGGGCCGCAGCGCGAGATGGCGCGACAGGAACTCGGTGAACGGCCGTTCGCCGATGAAGCAGATGCCGGTGCTGTCGCGCTTGTCGTGCACCGGGAGGCCCGCCGCCTGGGCCCGGCGGCGCACTTCGGCCTTGGTCCAGTCGCCGAGCGGGAACAGCGTCCGGGACAGCGCCGCCGGCTCGACCGAGTGCAGGAAATAGCTCTGATCCTTCGCGAGGTCGGCGGCCTTGGACAGCCGCGGTCCGCCGTCGCGGTGCTCGATGCGCGCATAGTGCCCGGTCGCGATCCAGGAGGCCCCGAGGCGCCGTGCGTACTCCCAGCACACGCCGAACTTGATCTCCCGGTTGCACAGCACGTCCGGGTTCGGGGTGTCGCCGGCCGCGTAGGCGCGCAGGAATTGCGCGAACACGCGCTCATGGTACTCGGCCGCAAAGTTCGCGCGATGCAGCGGGATGTCGAGGATCCGGCAGACCCGGCGTGCGTCCTGGTAGTCGGCGGCGGCGGTGCAGTAGCCGTCGTCGTCGTCCCAGTTCGTCATGTACAGGCCCTGGACCGCGTGGCCGCGCTCGAGGAGCGTCAACGCGGCGACCGCCGAGTCGACGCCGCCGGACACGCCGACGATCACCGTGCCGGCGGTGCGAGGATCGGGAGCAGTCGGGCGCATGCGCCGATTATACGGCGCCGCGCAGGGGAGGCCTCACTGGTAGGTCTGGCGCACCTGCGATTCCTGCACGCCCATGCTCCATACCTCGTCGAAGAACGTGAGGTACCGGCGCACGACCGCCGGGTCGTTCATGTCGGAGATGCCGTCCCAGCGGTCGATCCGCAGGCGGTAGACCAGCGCGCGGTCGTCCGCGATGATGAACGCGCCGGCGCTCGCCGGGTATTCCGGCCCCATCGTGCGCAGGTCGATGCAGCTCGTCAGGCGCCGCGCGAGGAGCAGGAACTGGTTGTTGTCGAACATCGCGCGCGAAGGGTCCGCGAGCAGGACCCGGACCTTCGCGTAGGAACGCGCCAGCACCAGGCGCTTGATGGCCTCGAGGAACGGCTCCTGGCCGTAGATCATCGGCTCGAGGTCGTGGGTGAAGATCGACAGCAGCCGCTGCGCGGAGCGCGCGACCTGCAGGCTCGCCGCCCGTACCTCCTCCATCGTGCTCAGGATGGTGCGGG
>JAJXYU010000062.1 GCA_021780395.1 Pseudomonadota bacterium | reverse complement strand
CGGGACCAGCCGCGCGGGCGGTTCGTGCGGTCCGAACTGCAGGAACACCCGTCCCCACGCGCTCGAGGCGCCCGCCACGCGCGTGGCGTGCGCGAGTTCGCGCTGCAGTTCGAGCTTGCATCGGGCATACGGACTCGGGACCCTCCCGGCCGTGTCGGCGAGCGGCGTGCGATCCTCGATGCAGGGACCGAGACCGCTGGGCGCGTACTCGGCACAGGTTCCGGCGACGACCATGCGCGCACCGCCGGCGCCGAGGAATGCGTGCAGCAACGCGCGACTCGCGTCGAGCCAGCGGTCATTCAGCGGGCTGTCCGCATACACCCCCGGCGTGGCGATCCACGCGAAATGCAGCAGATGGCTCGGCCGCAGCGCCCGGATCAGCCCCTCGGGACCGCCGGACGACAGCAGATCCGCCTCGTGCACGGTGACGCCGCGGAATTCCGGCGCGTCGGCGAGCGCGCGCGCGCGCGTCGACACGGCATGCACGTCATAGCCGCTCGCGCGCAGCCGCGGCAGGCTCCAGCGGCCGATGAATCCGCCGGCCCCGGTGACCAGCACGCGCGCCGCAGGCATCGCTCAGTCGTCCGCGAGCATCGGCAGCGCGGCATCGCGCGCCGAAACGAGGGTCGGCGCGAACGGCCAGGCGATGCCGACCGCCGGGTCGTTCCAGCGGAAGCCGCGGCTGGATCCGGCCGCGTACGGCGTCGAGATCATGTAGAACACCTCCGCACCGTCGGTCAGCGTGAGGAATCCATGCGCGCATCCCCGCGGCACCAGCAATGCGCGACGATCGCCCGCCCCGAGCTCGGCGGCGCACCACCGGCGGTAGGTCGCCGATCCCCGACGCAGGTCGACGATCACGTCGAAGACCGACCCGGCCGTGCATCGCACCAGCTTCACCTCGGCATGCGGCTCGTCCTGGAAGTGCATTCCGCGCAGCGTGCCTCGCCGCGTGTTGCAGGAGACGCTGCACTGGCGAAACCGCACGTCGACGCCGTGCGCGGCGAACTCCTCGTCGCAGTAGGTGCGCGCGAACAGGCCGCGCTCGTCGCGATGGGCTTCGACGTCGACCAGGAACGCGCCGGCGAGCTCGAGCGGCGTGAAGATCATCGGCGCCGGTGTCCCGCGGCCTGCCTCAATCCCGCCAGCGCTTCCATGGCGCCGCTCCCTGGTCCCAGAGCGCGTTCAACGTGAGCTTGTCGCGCAGCGTGTCCATCGGCTGCCAAAAACCGGGATGCACCCACGCGCCGAGCTCACCGGTCGCCGCCAGCCGTTCCATCGGCTCGCGTTCCCAGACCGTCTCGTCGCCGCCGATCAGGTCGAGCACCCGCGGCTCCAGCACGAAGAAGCCGCCGTTGATCAGGCCGCCCTCGGAGACCGGCTTCTCCTCGAACGACACCACCTTCTCGGCGCGCGACACGATGCGGCCGAAGCGCGCCGGCGGCCGCACGCAGGCGACGGTCGCCGCGACGCCGGCCCGCGCGTGGAACGCGACCTGCGCGCCGATGTCGATGTCCGCGAGCCCGTCGCCGTAGGTCATGCAGAACGTCGCCTGCGGATCGAGGTACGCGCGCACTCGCTTCAGCCGGCCGCCGGTCATCGTGTCCTCGCCGGTGTCGACCAGCGTGACCTTCCACGGCTCGCTGCGGCAATCGTGATACTCGACGCGGTTCGCCGCCATGTCGAAGGTCACGTCCGCCTGATGCAGGAAGTAGTTCGCGAAGTACTCCTTGACGACGTAACCCTTGTAACCGAGGCACACGATGAATTCGCGCACGCCGTGGGCGGCGTAGGATTTCATGATGTGCCAGAGGATCGGGCGACCGCCGATCTCGATCATCGGCTTCGGTCGCACGCTCGACTCCTCGGCGATCCTCGAACCCTTGCCGCCGGCCAGGATCACGCACTTCATTCGATGCCTCCATCGGTTGCGGCCAGGCGGACGTAGCGGTCGATCTGCGCGCAAGTGACCGCCGTGGCGTCCTCGCCGGCCTGGATCGCGCGCTGCCATCCGGCGGTCCACGCGACCGCGGCCTCGAAGGACAGCCGCGGCCGCCAGCCGAGCGCGGTGCGCGCGAGCGTCGAGGACAGGCACAAGGTCGCGGCCTCCACCGGTTGCGGCGCCCCGTCGGCGCGCCAACCCGGGCGGCCGCCGAAATGCGCGCCGAACGCATCGACGACCTCGGCGGCGGTGCGGAAGGATGCCGGGTCGGGGCCGAAGTTCACGCTCCGCGGCGTGCGCGCCGGCGCCCGCGCAAGCGCCTGCGCGAGCTGCAGATACCCCGCGAGCGGGTCGAGCACGTGCTGCCACGGCCGCACCGCGCGCGGATAGCGCAAACGCACCGGTTCGCCCGCCTCGAGCGCGCGCACACAGTCCGGAACCAGCCGGTCCGGCGATCGGTCGCCGCCGCCGATCACGTTGCCGGCGCGCGCGGTCGCGATCGGCGGTCCGCCCGCGAAGAAGCTGGCGCGGTAGCTCGCGGTCACGAGCTCGGCACACGCCTTGCTCGCGCTGTACGGATCGTGGCCGCCGAGCGGATCGCCTTCCGCGAACGCGCGGCCACCGCCGTCGTTCGCGTAGACCTTGTCGCTGGTGACGACGATCACCGCGTCGAGATCCTCGACTCCGCGGCAGGCGTCGAGCAGGTGCGCGGTGCCGAGCACGTTGGTCGCGAAGGTGGCGAGCGGCTCCCGGTAGGACTCGCGCACCAGTGCCTGCGCGGCGAGGTGGAACACGATCTGCGGGCGCGCGGCGCGGACCGCGGCGCGGACCGCGTTCGGATCGCGCAGATCCCCGAAGGTCGAGCGCACACCCGAACGCAGCCGCGCCCACAGGCTCTGCGGTTCCGGCGGCGGCAGCGCGAACGCCGCCACCTCGGCGCCGAGCCGCTCGAGCCACAGGCACAGCCATGCCCCCTTGAAACCGGTATGTCCCGTGACCAGCACGCGGCGTCCCGGCCAGAACGCCGCGGTCATTCGCCCCCCGACCAGTACGCCGCGAGCGTGCGCAGGAACGGCCGCACCCGCGCCGAGCCGAGGGCGTCGCCGACACGGATCTGCAGGTTCACGAACGTGCGCAGGCCCCGCACCATCTCGAACACGTTGCGGTACTGCCCGCGCCGTTCCTGGGTGTAGGCGATCTTCAGCGCGTCGCAGATCACCGCAACCGGCAGCTTGTAGAAGCGCGCGCTGGCGGCGAACGGATCGCGTGCCCACGCCACGTAGCCGCCGCCGGCGAGCAGCCAGGTCGCGATCCGCTCCATCACGAAGATCTTCATCTGCACGTCGCGGCGGCCGCGATACGGCACCGGGGTCCGCAGCTTCTCGCCGAGCGGATCGGCCGGGTCCTCGGCGATCGCGTAGAGCCGCTCGTTCACCTCGAGCCAGGCGCGCCAGAAGCGCGGCTTCGCGAGGAAGAAGTTCGAGTTCACGGTGTTGCGCGAATCCGTGACCAGCGCATCGAGATCGGTCGGACGGCCGATCCGCGCAAGGAGTTCGTTGGCGACCGCCTTGAGCCCCGGATGCTCGGCGTCACCGTGGTCGAACACGTTCCAGTGGTGCGCGGTGTTGTGGATGCTCGGGCTCAGCAGGATCGCGTCGACCCCGGCACCGGCGTCCTCGACCAGCCGGCGCACCGCGGCCGAGTCGAGGTTCGTCTTCAGCTCGAATTTCGGCGACAGGAACCCGTAGAACGCCGCCTCCTCGAGCCGCTCCTGCAGCAGGAATCGACGGATCGGCCAGTACTCGTACCAGTCCGGACGCTCGTTCGAGCGGTTGTCGAGCACGAGGAAGCCGGGATCGAGCGCCTGCGGCGAGGTGTAGTAATTCAGGATCTGGTGGACGACCGCCTGCGGCATCCGCAAAGCATACCAAATCGCCCTAGCCGGCCCCGTGCCGCGCGGCCGCGGGACGGGCGGCCAGTTCCTCGAGCAACGCGAGGTAGCGGCGCCGATACGCGCTCATCGCGTAGTGCCGCTCGACGTGCTCGCGCCCCGCGGCGCCGAACCGCGCGCGCAGTTCGGGCGAATCGACCAGCCTCTGCAGACCCCGTTCCCAGGCCGCCACGTCCGCCGCATGGAAGCCGGTCACCCCGTCGATCACCGCCTCGGTGTTCGCGCCCACCGGAGAGGCGACGCACGGCAGCGCAGCCGCCATGTACTGCAGCAGCTTGAACGCGCACTTGCCGCGCGCCCATTCGTCCGCGCTGAGCGGCATGATCCCGACGTGCGCGCTCGCGAGGCTCGCCGCCTCCTGCGCCGCGGACCACGCGACGCGCTCGATCGGCACCTCGGGCCAGTCGGGGAACCTCGAGCAGATCACCCGCAGGCGCAGGCCGGGGTTGCGCGCCGCGAGCCGCGCGAGCGCCGGCCGGATCATCTCGAGATAGACCAGGTTCTCCGGACTGCCGATCCACGCGACGATCACGCGATCGCCGGCGGCCGCGGCGGCGCGCGGATACGACGCGACGTCGATCGACGTCGGCAGCACCTCGACCCGGCCGGCGGCCGGCCGCGCCGCCGATGCGAGCACCGCGTTGCCGGCGGCGACCACGTCGGCGAGACGGCAGGTCGCGACGAACTTCGCGCGCCGCCAGCGCGACTCGTCGGCCGGCGCGCCGAGCGAGCGCGGCTTGCGCACGTAGATCGCGTCGTCGAAGTCGAACACGCGGCGCCGGCTGAACGCGGCGAAGAGACGCGCCTCGATCGCGGCGAGCTTGATCTGGTGCAGCACGGTCACGTCCGCCCAGCGCAGCCACTCACGGCGCTCCCAGGTGCGGATGCCGTAGCGGCCGCCCGGGAACCGCTCGACGCGCGCATCCCAGCCGCGTTCCGCGAGCGCGGGCAACAAACTCGCGATCCGGTGGCGGAACGAGGGTTGATCGGGGTCGTAGCCGAGCAGCAGCACCCGTGGCATGGACCGTCAGCTCCGCCCGCTGGAGTGCCGGCGTGCGAGCAGCCGTTCGAGCGCCTCGAGCGCGATCGCGCGTCCGTCCGCGAATCCGCTCGCGGCCGCGCGCCGCGCGAGCGCGGTACGGGCCGCGTCGTCGGCGAGCAGGCACCGCGCGGCCTGCGCGATCGCCCGCGGATCGAGCGGCGCGGTCGCGGCGATGCC
>JAJXYU010000030.1 GCA_021780395.1 Pseudomonadota bacterium | reverse complement strand
ACGCGGCGAGCGCGAGCGACGGCCCTGGCCTCAGGCCGCCATCAGCACCTTCAACTTGTTGATCGCGTTGGCTTCGACCTGCCGGACGCGCTCGGCGGAGATCCCGTACTCGTCGGCGAGCTCGTGCAGGGTCGCCTTGGACTCGCTCATCCAGCGGCGGCGCAGGATGTTGCGGCTGCGCTCGTCGAGCTTCTCGATCGCGACGTTCAGCCGTTCCGTCGAATCCTCGTCCCACTCTTCCCGCTCGACCTCGATCGCCGGATCGGCGCCGTTCGCCGGCAGGTAGAGCGCGGGGGAGTAGCCTTCCTCGTCGTCGGCATCCGGCGCCGCATCGAAGGCGAGATCGCGAGCGGAGAGCCGCTGTTCCATCTCGCGCACGTCCCGCGGCTCCACGCCGAGGTCCTTCGCGACGGCCTGAGTCTCGGCCTCGGACAGCCAGGACAGATTCTTCTTCAGGCGACGCAGGTTGAAGAACAGCTTGCGCTGCGCCTTCGTCGTCGCGACCTTCACGAGCCGCCAGTTGCGCAGCACGTACTCGTGGATCTCGGCGCGGATCCAATGGACCGCGAACGACACCAGGCGCACGCCGACGTGCGGGTCGAATCGTTTCACGGCCTTCATCAAGCCGATGTTGCCTTCCTGGATCAGATCGCCGATCGGCAGGCCGTAGCCAGCGTAGCCGCGCGCGATGTGCACGACGAATCGCAGGTGCGAGAGCACCAGCTCGCGGGCCGCCTCGAGGTCGCCCGCGTCGCGGAAACGCGTCGCGAGCGCCGTCTCCTGTTCCTTCGACAGGATCGGGATCTGCGAAACCCGGCTGACATAGGAGTCGAGGCTCCCGATCGGCCCCGACACCGCGATCCCGGTCTGCTTGGCAACCAACGCAGTCGACATCAGCGTGAACCTCCGCCTCTTGCTCCGAGGCATGATAGCACTCGCCACGTTAGAGTGCTAAACGGGGGGCGAGTTCAACCGCTCGGGGCGCGGGAACGGCCTCAGGAGGGGTTGATCGCGCGAATGTGCTGTGTCGCAGCAATCCAGGCGCCGAGCCAACCGAGGAGGCTCGAACTCAGGAGGACCACCGCACCGGCTTCGACTCCGATTCCCGTCAGGGAGAAGCCGCTGCCGTAGAGGTGCGCGAGCCGGCTCACCGGCGCCGATACCCACGCGACCGCGACCGCGACCAGCAGCAGCGCCAGCGCGCCGCCCCCGAATCCGTACCAGAAGCCGCTGTACAGGAACGGCCGGCGAGCGAAGCCGTCGCTCGCGCCGACCAGCTTCATCACCTCGATCTCGGCGCGGCGATTCTGGATGTCGAGGCGAATCGTGTTGCCGACGATCAGCGCGACGCCGAGCCCGAGGAGGCCGGCGGCGAGCCAGACGACGCGGCGCAGCAAATCCACGATCGCTATCAACCGCTGGACCCACTGCGTGTCGAGCTGGACCTGATCGACGTCAGGGACCGCGCGCAGCGCGCGCCGCAGCGCCGCAGTGCCTGCCGCCGTGCTCGCTGCCGGCGTCGGCGTCACGACGAGGGTGTTCGGCAACGGGTTCTCCTGCAGGGCATCGAGGGCGTCGCCGAAGCCCGAGTACCGGCGGAACTCCGCGAGCGCCTGCGGCGCGAGGATCACTCGCACGTTCGCGACGTCGTCACGCGAGCGAATCTGCGCCGCAACCTCGCGGGTGCGCGTGGGGGTCGTCGACTTCGTCAGATAGACCGACAGCTCGAACGCGTCGTTCCAGCCCGCCATCGCCTGCCGCGCGTTCTGCAGGAACACGAACAGGCACAGCGGCAATGCCACCGCGATCCCGATCACCGTCATCGTCATCAGGAACGCGACCGGCGCATCGGCGACACGCCCGATCGATCCAACCAGCGTCTGCGCGTGGCGATCCACATATGCGCCGACGTTCATCGCGGCGTCTCCGCGGCGACCCGGCCGTCGCCGAGCACGATGCGTCGCGCGTCGAACCGGTCGACCAGATGCACGTCGTGCGTCGCGATCACGATCGTGACCCCGACGTCGCTGAATCGCTTGAACAGGCGCATGATCTCGACCGCGAGATCGGGATCCAGATTGCCGGTCGGCTCGTCCGCGATCAGCAATGGTGGCTTCGCGACGACCGCGCGCGCGATGCCGACGCGTTGCTGCTCCCCGGCGGAGAGCTCCGTCGGGCGGTTGCGCTCCTTGCCGAGGAGCCCGACCTGGTCGAGCGCGGCGCGAACGCGCTTGTCGATCTCCTTGCGGGGGACCCCCGCGATGATCAGCGGCAGCGCGACGTTGTCCGCGACCGGGCGATCGACGAGGAGCTTGTTGTCCTGGAACACGACCCCGATCCCGCGCCGGAACAGCGGGATCGCGCGCGGCCTGATCGTCGCGGTCGAGCGGTCCGCAACCGTCACGCGACCGCGGGTCGGCCGCTCGATCAGCGCGATCAACTTCAGGATGCTGCTCTTGCCCGCTCCTGAATGTCCGGTCAGGAACGTCAGGTCGCCACGCTCGATCCGGAACGACACGCCGGCGAGGGCCTCGCGGCCGCTCGGGTAGCGCTTGTAGACCTGATCGAAGTGGATCATGGGCGCTCGCCCGCCGTCCGCAGCAGCGCGTCGACGAACGCCGCGGCGTCGAATTCCCCGAAGTCCTCGAGCGACTCCCCGACGCCGACGAAGCGGATCGGGATCTTGAAGCGCTGCGCGATCGCGAGCACGACCCCGCCCTTGGCGGTGCCGTCGAGTTTCGTGATCACGAGTCCGGTCACGCCCAGATTCCGGTCGAACTCCGCCGCCTGGGCGACCGCGTTCTGCCCGATCGTACCGTCGAGCACGAGCAGCACCTCGTGCGGCGCGCCCGGGTCGATCCGCGACAGCACGCGCTTGACCTTCTTCAGCTCCTCCATGAGGTGAGCCTGGGTGTGCAGACGTCCCGCGGTGTCGGCGATCAGGACGTCGATCCCGCGGGCACGCGCCGCCTGCAACGCATCGTAGATCACCGCCGCGGGCTCGGCCCCCGACTGCTGCGCGATCAGCGGAACGGCGTTGCGTTCGGCCCAGACCGCGAGTTGCTCGCGCGCCGCCGCTCGGAACGTGTCGCCGGACGCGAGCATCACGCTGCGCCCTTCGGTGCGCAGCCGATTCGCGAGCTTGCCGATCGTCGTCGTCTTGCCTGCGCCATTGATCCCGACGACGAGGATCACGAACGGCTTCGCGGCGCCGATCCGCAGCGGCTGCTCGACCGGCGCGAGGATCTCGATCATCGCACGCCGCAGCGCCCCGACGAGCGCGTCGACGTCGCCGAGCTCCTTGCGCGCGACGCGCTTGCCGAGATCCTCGAGGATTCGGGCGGTCGCCTCGACCCCGACGTCGGCGCTGATCAAACGCTCCTCGAGCTCCTCGAGCACCTCGGCGTCGATCTTGCGGCCGGGCAGGATGCTCTTCAGCCCTTCCGCGATCCGTGAGGACCCGGCGCTCAGGCGCTCGCCCAGGCGCTTGAAGAAACCCCGCGCGGCCGGCGGGCTGGATGGATTCGTCATGTCGATGCGAGCTTATCAGAGCGACGGAGTGCGTGAATTTTACGCGTATCATCCACGCCGTGAGGAACCGCAAGACCCGCCCGCAGGCCGACCCGAGCCACTCCGTGCGGATCATCGGCGGCGCCTGGCGCGGTCGCCGGGTCCCGGTGCTCGCGCACGCGGAGCTGCGCCCGACCGCCGATCGGATCCGCGAAACCCTGTTCAACTGGCTACGCGCCGACGTCGCCGGCGCGCGCTGTCTCGACCTGTTCGCCGGGAGCGGCGCGCTCGGCTTCGAAGCGCTGTCGCGCGGCGCCCGCGAGGTGGTCTTCGTCGAACGATCGGCGCCGGCCGCGGCGAACCTGCGGACGCAGCTCGAGCGGCTCGGCGCCGCCGACCGCGCGCAGGTGCATGCCCGCGACGCGGAGGCGGTGCTGCGCGAGCCCGGACCCGCCTTCGAGCTCGTGTTCCTCGATCCGCCGTTCGGCTCGGGCGCGCTCGAGCGCGCGATCGCCCAGCTCGCCGGCGGCGACCGCCTCGCCCGCGGCGGGCTCGTCTACATCGAAGCCGAACGTCGCGCCGGCGTGCCCGTACTCCCGCCCGGCTGGAGCCTGCTGCGATCCAAGTTCGCCGGCGAGGTGGGTTATCATCTGGCGCGACGGGAGAGTTGAGCACCGAGGCCATGCACAAGAGAAACGCGGTCTATCCGGGGACCTTCGATCCGATCACCAACGGCCACCACGACCTCGTACGTCGCGCCGCGAGCATCTTCGACCGGCTGGTCGTCGCGGTCGCCGCGAATCCGAACAAGGCACCGATGTTCTCGATGGAACAACGGGTCGACATGGCGCGCCGGGTGCTCGCGGACATGCCGAATGTCGAGATCTGCGGCTATTCCGGCCTCACCGTCGACTTCGCGCGCCAGCACGGCCTCTCGGTCGTGGTTCGAGGCCTGCGCGCGGTATCGGACTTCGAGTTCGAGTTTCAGCTGGCGAACATGAGCCGGCACCTGTCGGCCGAAATCGAATCGGTGTTCATGACCCCGCAGGAGCAATACACGTTCATCTCCTCCACGCTGGTGCGGGAAATCGCGGTGCTCGGCGGCGACGTCTCCGAGTTCGTGCACCCGATCGTCGAGGCGGAACTGAAGCGCATGCGCAAGGGCTGACCGCCGCGCTCAGCGGCGCGGAGCGCTCAACGCCGCTGGCAGCACGGACACCAGTAGGTCGCGCGCTGCCCGAGCACCCGGCGCCGGATCGGCGTGCGGCACCGGCGGCAGGGCTCGCCGGCGCGTTCGTACACCGCGAGCTCCTGGCGGAAGCTCCCGAGTTCGCCGGCGGCATCGACATAGTCCCGCAGCGTCGTCCCGCCGATCCGGATCGCCTCGGCGAGCACCGTCTTAACCGCCTCGACGAGCGCGGCCGCCTGCGTGCGCGTGAGTCGGCGGGCCGCGAGCGCCGGGTGAACCCCGGCGCGAAACAGCGCTTCGTTCGCGTAGATGTTGCCGACCCCGACCACGATCCGGGCGTTCATCAGCAGCACCTTGATCGCGACCTTGCGGCGGCGGGTCGCGCGAAACAGGATGGCGGCATCGAAGGCATCGCCGAGGGGC
>JAJXYU010000203.1 GCA_021780395.1 Pseudomonadota bacterium | reverse complement strand
CACGCGCTGCGCGCGCGCGGCGGGCGCCGCGGGATCGCGAGCCTGTGCATCGGCGGCGGCGAGGCGACCGCGGTCGCCATCGAAATCGATTGACCGCGGACACGAAGATCCGCGGAACGGGATTCAGGGGATTGCCGGGGTGAAGGTCCTATGAGTGAAGTGCAGCGCGACGTGATGGAATACGAGGTGGCGATCGTCGGCGCCGGGCCCGCGGGGCTCGCGGCCGCGATCCGGCTGAAACAGCTGAAGCCCGACATCGGCGTCTGCGTGCTCGAGAAGGGAGCGAGCGTCGGAGCGCATTCCCTCTCCGGGGCGGTGCTCGAGCCCGGGCCGCTCGATGCCCTGCTGCCGGGGTGGCGCGAGAAGCCGCCGGCGATCTGCGTACCGGCCGCCCGCGACGAATTCTGGTGGATGACCCGGCGCAAGCGCCATCGCCTGCCGACCCCGCCGCAGATGGCGAATCACGGCAACCTGATCGTCTCGCTGGGCCAGCTGACGCCGATCCTCGCGCAGGAAGCCGAGCGGCTCGGGGTCGACGTATTCGCCGGCTTCGCGGCCGCCGAGGCCTTGATCGACGATGGCGGCGCGGTGATGGGCGTGCAGATCGGCGACATGGGCGTCGAGAAGTCCGGCGAGCCCGGATCCAATTACGCGCCGGGACCGCAGATCCGCGCGAAGCTCACGATGTTCGCCGAGGGCTGCCGGGGCAGCGCCTCGAAGCAGTTGATCCGTCGCTACGCACTCGATCGCGGCAAGTCGCCGCAGACCTACGGCCTCGGGTTCAAGGAGCTGTGGCAGCTGCCGCCGGGCCGGGTCGAGCCGGGTCTGATCCAGCATTCCCTCGGCTGGCCGCTCGACAGCCGGACGTACGGAGGCAGCTTCCTGTATCACCTCGACGACGACCGGGTGTACGTCGGTTTCGTGGTCGGCCTGGACTACGAGGATCCGCGCCTGAAGCCCTTCGAGGCGTTCCAGCAGTTCAAGAACCATCCATCCGTGAAGCCGCTGTTCGCCGGCGGCGAGATCCTCTCGGCGGGGGCGCGCACCTTGATCGAGGGCGGGTACCAGTCGACACCGACGCTCGAGATGCCGGGCGCGATGCTGATCGGCGACGCGGGCGGCACGCTGAACACGCCGAAGATCAAGGGCATCCACCAGGCGATACGCTCGGGCGTGACCGCCGCCGAGCACTACGCGGAAGCCGGAACCAGCGCGGGCTTCGACCGGCGGTGGCGCGAATCGACCGGCGGACGCGAGTTGCGCAAGGTGCGCAACATCCGCCCCGGATTCCGCCGCGGCCTGTGGTTCGGTCTCGCGAACGCCGCTTTCGAGACCGTCACGATGGGCAAGTCGCCGTGGACGCTCGCGAACCACGACGACCGTGCCGCCCTGCGCAAACTCGCGGATGATGCGTCGCCGGATCGCGGCTGGGGCGAGCGCGACCTGCCGCCGCGCGACCGCCTCGCCGCGGTGTTCTTCGCCGCGACCGCGCACGAGGAGAACCAGCCGATCCACCTGCGGGTCGCGGACCCGTCGATCTGCTCGACCCGCTGCGCGATCGAGTTCGGCAATCCCTGCACGAATTTCTGCCCGGCGAACGTCTACGAGATGATCGACGACGGCGCGGGCGGCCGCAAACTGCAGATCAACTCCTCGAACTGCGTGCACTGCAAGGCCTGCGACATCAAGGAGCCTTACCTGGACCAGATCACCTGGACGACGCCGGAGGGCGGCTCGGGACCGAACTACCAGGGACTGTGAAGGCAACCGGGTGCATTCGCAGCGCGATGGAGTCGCCGCGCGGCTGGAGCGCGAGTTCTCGGCCGGCCGGTTGGAATACGATCCCGGGCAGCTCGTCGCGGCGGCGCGGCTCGATGCGCTCGCGGAGGAACTCGAACGTCCGCGAGCACCGTGGCGGCTGCGGATCGCGCGCCGCTTAGGGCGCGGCGCAGGACCCCGCGGCGTGTACCTGTGGGGTGGCGTCGGGCGCGGCAAGACGCGGTTGATGGATCTGTTCTACGACTCTCTACGGTCGACCGAACGTCAGCGGGTCCACTTCTACGTGCTGATGCGCTCGGTGCATGCGGAATTGCGCGCGATCGGCGAGCGGACCGGACCGCTCGAACTCGTCGCGGAGCGTCTCGCCGCACGCGTCCGTCTCCTCTGTCTCGACGAATTCTTCGTCTCCGACATCGGCGATGCGATGCTCCTGGCGGGCTTGCTCGACGGCCTGTTCCGCCGCGGGGTCACCCTGGTCACGACCTCCAACCAAGCCCCCCGCGACCTGTACCGGGACGGCTTGCAGCGCGCGCGCTTCCTGCCGGCGATCGCGCGGCTGGAGGCGAACCTGGACGTCGTTCACCTCGACGGGGCGGTCGACTATCGCCTGGCGAGTTTCGCGGGGAAGCGCACCTATTTCGATGCCGCCGGCGCTGACGCCGCGATGCGGGATCTGTTCGGTACGCTCGCGACCTCGGCGCCGACCGGTGCGACGGTGATCGACGTCGGCGGACGACCGCTCGCCGCGCGCGACACGGCGGGGGGCATCGCCTGGTTCGAGTTCGCGGAGCTCTGCGAGACCGCGCGCGGCGCGAACGACTACCTCGAGCTCGCGCACCGGTATCACACGGTCTTCCTCTCCGGGGTGCCGGTGCTGACCGCGGAGCGCGAGGACGCCGCACGGCGGTTCCTCACGCTGGTCGACGCACTCTACGACCGCGGCGTGAACCTCGTGCTGTCCGCCGCGACCGCGCCGGACGCGCTCTACCGTGGCGAGCGGCTGCGATTCGACTTCGCGCGCGCGACGAGCCGGCTGATCGAGATGCAGTCGGAACGATATCTCGCGAGCGCGCACCGGGCCTGAGCGCGGCGCGCGGCGCCCTGGCATAATTCGCGGATGCGCACGGTCATCGAGTTCCGGGTCGAGTCCCTGCAGCGCCTCGATCCCGACGGCAACGCGGTCGGTGAACTGCCGGCGTTCGCGCTGGATCCCGACGAGGTGCTGCGGATGTACCGCGCGATGACCCTCGCGCGGGCGTTCGACACGAAGGCGGTGAATCTGCAGCGCACCGGACAGCTCGGCACCTACGCGTCCTGCCTCGGCCACGAGGCCACCCACATCGGGATCGGCGCGGCGATGCGCGCCGAGGACGTGCTCGCGCCGGTATACCGGGAGGTCGGAACCCAGCTGTGGCGCGGCGTCACGATGCGCGAGATCCTGCTGTACTGGGGCGGCGACGAACGTGGCAACGACTTCTCCGGTCCGCGCGCGGACTTCCCGTGGTGCGTCCCGATCGCGACGCAGACGCTGCACGCAGCGGGCGCCGCGATGGCGTTCAAGATCCGGCACGAGCCGCGTTGCGCGGTCGCGACCATCGGCGACGGAGGCACCTCGGAAGGAGCGTTCTACGAAGCGCTGAACGTCGCGGGTGCGCGCGCGTTGCCGGTGGTTTTCGTCGTCGTGAACAACGGCTGGGCGATCTCGGTCCCGGTCGCCGCGCAGACGGCGGCCAGGACGCTCGCGCAGAAGGCGATCGCCGCCGGCATCCCCGGCCTGCAGGTCGACGGCAACGACGTGTTCGCGGTCCGGGAAGCCGTGTCCGCAGCGCTCGAACGCGCCCGCGGCGGCGGCGGTCCGACGCTCGTCGAAGCACTCACCTATCGGTTGAGCGACCACACGACCGCGGACGACGCGAGCCGCTACCGCAGCGCGCGCGAGGTCGACGACGCGCGCGCGCTCGAACCGCTCCTGCGCACGCGACGCTTCCTCGAAAAGGCGGATCGCTGGAACGCCGACCGCGAGCGCGCACTCCTCGAGGAATGCGCGGGTTCGATCGACGCGGCCGTCGCGGACTACCTCGCGGCGCCGCGACCGTCGACCGACGCGATGTTCGACCACTTGTTCGCGAACCTGCCCGAGCGGATCCGCGAACAGCGCATCGCGGCGCGCCGCCACGCCGGCACGGGTGGGCACTGAATTGCCGAAAGTGACGATGGTCGAAGCCATCGCGATGGCGCATGGCTGGGAGATGCAGCACGATCCCGCGGTCGTCGTGATCGGCGAGGACGTCGGCGCGAACGGCGGCGTGTTCCGCGCGACTCAAGGGTTGCAGCAGCGCTTTGGCGCCGAACGGGTGCAGGACACCCCGCTCGCGGAAGCGGCGATCGCCGGCGTCGCGATCGGCATGGCCGCGCAAGGGTTGAAGCCGGTCGCGGAAATCCAGTTCATGGGTTTCCTGTATCCCGCGCTCGACCAGATCATCAACCACATGTCGCGGATGCGTCATCGCACGCGCGGCCGCCTGACCTGCCCGATCGTGATGCGGATGCCGCACGGCGGCGGGATCCATGCGCCCGAGCATCACTCCGAGAGCGTCGAGACCCTGCTGTGTCACGTCCCGGGGCTGCGCGTCGTGAGCCCCACGTCGCCGGCGCGCGCGTACGGGCTGCTGCTCGCCGCGATCCGGGACCCCGACCCGGTGATGTTCCTCGAGCCGACGCGGCTGTACCGCGCCTCGCGCCAGGAAGTCCCTGACGACGGTCGTGCACTGCCCCTCGACCAGGCGTTCGTGCTGCGCGAGGGATCCGACGTGACGCTCGTATCCTGGGGGGCGATGATCGCCGAGACCCTGCAGGCCGCGGCCGAACTCGCCGATGCCGGCATCGACGCCGAGGTGATCGACCTCGCCACCTTGAGTCCGGTCGACGCGGCGACGATCCTCGACTCGGTCGCGAAGACCGGACGCCTGGTGATCGTCCAGGAAGCGGCGCGCAACGTCGGCGTCGGCGCCGAGATCGCCGCGATCGTCGCCGAGGACGGGTTGTTCGACCTGCTCGCACCGATCCGGCGCGTCGCCGGCTACGATACGGTGATGCCGCTCTACCGGCTCGAGCGCGATTACATTCCGAGCGTCCGCCGGATCGTCGACGCGGTACGCAGCACCGTGGCCGATTCGCGATGACGACCTTCCGCCTGCCGGATCTCGGCGAAGGGCTGAGCGAGGCCGAGATCGTCGCGTGGCACGTACAGCCCGGCGACCGCGTCGTCGCGGACCAGCCGATGGTCTCGGTCGAGACGGCGAAGGCGGTCGTCGAGGTCCCGGCGCCGTTCGCGGGCACGGTGCTCGCGCTGCACGGCGCGCCGGGCGA
>JAJXYU010000210.1 GCA_021780395.1 Pseudomonadota bacterium | reverse complement strand
ATCTGAAGGCGCTGACCCCGGAGGAGACCGGCGCGTACATCGACCACCGGCTCGAGGTCGCCGGCGCCGAAGGCCGGCGGATCTTCGCCGAGGAGATCTATCCGGCGATCTTCCGTTACACCGGCGGCGTGCCGCGCCTGATCAACACCCTGTGCGACACGGCGATGATGGCGGCGTTCGCGCGGGAGTCCGATTGCGTGCTGCGAGAGGACCTCGAGGCGGCGATCCAGGAGCTGCAGTGGGTCGAGTACGCATCCCGAACGAACCGGATGCACGCGCCGAAGCTCGCGAACGAGATCGCACCCGACGCGGCGTTGGCCGGGCCCACGGTCGGAAGGATCCTGGTCGCCCGCCGCGGCGAGACCACGGTCGAGCGTGAATTGCGGCCGGGCCGGTTGGTGATCGGGCGGACCCCGGACAACGACCTGCAGATCGACAGCAAGTTCGTGAGCCGGCATCACTGCCAGATCCTCACCCACACCGACTCGTGCCTGATCGAGGACTTGAACAGCACGAACGGGATCTACCTGCGCTCCAAGCGGATCCGGCGGCACAACCTGAACGACGGCGACGTCGTGGTGATCGGCGAGCACGAGATCACCTACATCGACGAGCGGTCGACGCGCACGCGTCAACGCGCCGACGTCGCGGTCATCGACACCGTGGTGCTCGACAAGACCTAGCGCCTGGGCGACCGCACCACGATCGCGGGCGGCGGAATCGGCTCGCCGCTGTAGCGGCGCCGCATTGCACGGCAGCCGCGGCGGCGCAGCTCGAGCGTCAGCGCCGCGACCAGCGCGACGATTCCGATCGAGAACGTCGCGGCCGCGCGCCACTCGCGCGTATCGATGGACGACAGGCCGAGCGCGAACGCGCCGATCGCCGCGTAGGCCGTCGGCAGTGATTCGTAGATCAAGCCCGGCAGTCGCACGTCCGCCTCCGCTGAAGACATCGCGGTTCGCCGGATCGGATCCTAGCGCGGGAGTGCGGGCGCCAGCGGTCCATTTGACTAAACCCGATCCGGTGGCGCCGTGCGGTCGCAGGAGGTCCCGTGGGGTAGACGCGGTCGCGCCCGGCTCTTATGCTTTCTCGTTTGGTCCGGGCGGGCCGCCGCCGGAAAACGCGCGAACGATGTCCACGCCATGGACACCGCTGGGAGTCGTCAGATGCGTATGAAGCCAAGCTGCCTCGCCGGCCTCCCGGCGATCCTCGCCGCGCTGTGCGCGCCGGTCATGACCGCGATGGCCGCGGCGACGCCGCCCGCCGCCGCGCGCACCGTTGCGGCGTCGCCGGCGCTCCCCCCGGGCATGCACCGCTATCTGCGCGATGAACAGCGCATCACGCACGGCACCGTGACGATCGCCGGGCATCCGATCCGCTACGAAGCCGAGGCGGGGGTGATGGTCGTTCATGTCACCGATCCGATGGACGCGGACCCGCCGGCGCCCGGTCCGGGCGGTGAAGCCGCGGCCCAACCGCCGGCCGCGAGCATGTCGTACTTCGCGTATTTCAAGGGCGAGCACGAGGACCCGCGCCGGCCGATCACGTTCCTGTACAACGGCGGTCCCGGATCGTCGACGATCTGGCTGCACATGGGCGCATTCGGCCCGGTGCGCGTCGTGGTCTACGGCGATTCCCACGTGCCGCCCGCCCCGTACGCCGTGGTGAACAACCAATACAGCCTGCTCGATGCGAGCGACCTCGTGTTCGTCGACGCGCCCGGGACCGGTTTCGGCCATCTGCGGGGCAAGGACAAGGCGAAGGCGTTCTGGGGGGTCGATCAGGATGCGCACGCATTCGCCAACTTCATCGTGCAGTTCCTGTCGGCGCACGATCGCTGGAATTCGCCGAAATTCCTGTTCGGCGAGAGTTACGGGACCACGCGCTCGGCGGCGCTGATCAACGTGCTGGAGAACGACAAGTCGATCGACTTCAACGGCGTGATCCTGCTCTCGCAAATCCTGAATTACGACGACAGCATCGACGCGCCGCAGTTCAACCCCGGCGTCGACCTCCCGTACGAGCTCGCACTGCCCTCCTACGCCGCGACCGCGTGGTACCACCACAAGCTGCCCGCCGCGCCTGCGAAGCTCGACGACCTGCTGCCGGCGGTGGAGCAGTTCGCGCTCGGCGCGTACGCGCGGGCGCTCGACGCGGGCAACGCGCTCGGCGCGAGCCGCAAGGCGGCGATCGCGCGGCAACTGCACGACTACACCGGACTCCCGGTCGCGTACCTCGAGCAGGCGAACCTGCGGATCAACGGCGGCGAGTTCGAGAAGAGCCTGCTCGGGCCCGACGCGACGACCGGCCGCCTCGATACGCGCTTCGTCGGGGCGACGCTCGATCCGATGAGCAAGGAAGCGGGCTATGACCCGCAGGCGTCGGCGATCGCATCCGCTTACGTGTCCGCGTTCAACGAGTACGTGCGCACCCGCCTGAAATTCGGCGATGCGATGGTCTACAAGCCCGAGATCGACCTGTGGAAGACCTGGGACTACACCCATCGGCCGCCCGGCGCTCCGGCAAAACTCCCCGGACCGACGAACGTGATGCCGGATCTCGCGGCGGCGATGCAGCAGGACCCCGATCTCAAGGTTCAGCTCAACGGCGGCTACTACGATCTCGCGACACCGTTCTTCGCCGCGATGTTCGAGATGCAGCACCTGCCGATGGAAGCCTCGCTGGAGAAGAACATCGAAATGCATTTCTACCCGTCGGGACACATGGTGTACGTCTACCAGCCGGCGCTGAAGGCACTGCACGCGAACGTCGCGGCGTTCATCGAACGCAACAGCCGGCGATAGGACCGGACTCGCGGATCGCGACCGTGCGCCTGCAATCCGAACCGCGCCGATGAGCCGGGGCGCGACGCAAACGCCGCCCGCGCGCCCGCACCCGTCCTCGGGATGGCGGATGTTCCTCACCGTGATGGGGCCCGGGCTCGTCGTGATGCTCGCCGACACCGACGTCGGCAGCATCATCACCGCCGCGCAAAGCGGTGTGCAGTGGGGCTACCGGCTGCTGCTGCTGCAGGCGCTGCTGATCCCGGTGCTGTTCCTCGTCCAGGAGCTCACGGTGCGGCTCGGGCTGTTCACCGGCAAGGGACACGGCGAACTCATCCGCGAGACTTTCGGACGTGGCTGGGCCTGGGTCTCGGTCGGCGGGCTCGGCATCGCCGCGATCGGCGCGTTGCTGACCGAGTTCTCCGGCGTGGCGGCGGTCGGCGAGCTCTACGGGATCCCGAAGGTCGCGAGCCTCGGTTGCAGCGTGCTGTTCCTGCTGCTGGTCGTGCTGACCGGCACGTACCGCCGCGTCGAGCGCGTTGCGATCGCGCTGGGGCTGTTCGAGTTCGCATTCTTCGTGGTCGCGTACCGGGCCCATCCGGACCCGGTCGCGCTCGCGCACGGCCTCACCCAGTTGCCGCTCGGGGATCGGGGCTACCTGTATCTCGTCGCCGCGAACATCGGCGCGGTGATCATGCCGTGGATGATCTTCTATCAGCAGTCCGCGGTCGCGGACAAGAAGCTCGGCCCCGAGCACTACGCGTACGCCCGCTGGGACACCGCGATCGGCTCGGTGGTGACGCAGGCGGTGATGGCCGCGATCCTGGTCGCGGCGGCCGCGACGATCGGTCGGACGGGCGCGAGGTCGAGCCTCAACAGCATCGGCGACATCAGCGCCGCGCTGTCGCCGACCCTCGGATCGGACGCCGGTCGGCTGGTGTTCGCGCTCGGCACCTTAGGCGCCGCGATGGTCGCGGCGATCGTCGTGTCGCTCGCGGCGGCCTGGGGATTCGGCGAGGTGACCGGCTACCGGCATTCGCTCGAGCATCATCCGCTAGAGGCCCCGTGGTTCTATGGCGTCTATGCGGTCGCGGTGATCGGCGGGGCCGTCGGGATCGCACTCGCGCCCGATCTGGTCGCATTGAACATCGGGGTCGAGGTGATGAACGCGTTGATGCTGCCGGTCGTGCTCGGATTCCTGGTGCTGCTCGCGTTCCGGGCCCTGCCGGCCGCGCACCGACCGCGCGGCGTCTATGCGTGGATCGTCATCGGCGTCTCGGTGCTGATCGCCGGACTCGGCCTATTCGCCGGGATCGCCGGGATCTGAGGCGCGCCGCCGGCTCGCGACGCCGAGCACGATCGTCGCCAGCGCCGCCGAGGCGAACGCGTAGAAATACGGCACGGCCGGACCGACCGTGAACAGCGCGCCCATCGCGAGATTCGACAGGAATTGACCGAGGCTGCGCGAGACCGACAGGAATCCCATCCCGCGGGTCAGACGGCGGTGCTCGACCAATGACGATACCAGGGTCGGCTCGAAGGTCTCGACGGCCCCCATGCCAAGACCGAGCAACCCGACCGCGAGATAGAGTGCGGGTTCCGGCGCATGCCGCAGCGCGCACAGCGCGATCGCGCACGAACCGAGCGCCGACGGCAGGTAGCCGAGCGACCACAACCACCGCGCGGCGCCGCCGCGGCGCCGGCCGAGCACGTAGCCGCTGCAGGCGGACACGCCGAGATAGACCATGTATGCGAACACCCCGGCCTCGAAACCCGGGCGCGTCGCGCGGCCGCCGGCCGCGGTCAGGATCGGGAACCCGAGATTGTAGAAACTGAAGCCGTACAGCGTCGCCGCGGCGAGCAAGGCGGTGAGCAATGCGTGGTCCCCGCGCGCCGTACGCCCGGCCCCGTCGCGCGGCGTCACCGCCGCGTACACGGTCTCGCGCCGAACGAACCATAGCAGCGCGGTCGACACCGCAAGAGGCACGATCGCGAGCAGCAGGATGGTGCCGAGCGGGACGCCCGTCGCCAGGCACAGCAACACGGCGAAGGCGGACAGCATTCCGCCCGCGATGTCGAGCGCATGCAGCGTCCCGAACGCGAGTGCCCGGCTCTCGGGTGACGTGACCTCGACGAGCATCGCGCGGCGCGCGGGGCTGCGGAAGTAGCGCGCCCACCAGCCGAGCGCGAACAACGCCGCGGCCACCGCCGGGACGCGCGCGACCCCGGACAGCGCCATCAGCGGGATCAGCGAATTGCCGATGATCGCGATGCGTTTCTTGTCGAAGCGATCGCCGGCGAGGCCGCCGAGATACGCGAACAACGCGCCGCCGCCGAACGCCACGGCGGTCGCGAGGCCGAACTCGACGAGCGTCGCGTG
>JAJXYU010000199.1 GCA_021780395.1 Pseudomonadota bacterium | reverse complement strand
CGCGCAGCCTCTCGACGATATTCGTTGCCGCGTTCGGGCTGCTCACCGGATGCGCGGTGGGACCCCGGTTCGTTCCCCCGGCCGCGCCGCAAGCGTCGGGCTACACGCCTAAGCCGACCCCGGCGGCTGGCTGGACCGCCGGATCGCACGATCCCACGCAACGGGTCGTGATCGGCAAAACGCCGCCGGCCGACTGGTGGCGATTGTTCCACTGCCGAGCGCTCGACGGGTTGATCGAGCGGGCGGAAGCGCGCAATCAAACCCTCGACGCGGCCCGCGCGACGCTCGCCGAGGCGCGCGCCGCGGTGACCGAGGTCCGGGGCGCCTACTTCCCGCAGGTCGACCTCGCCGCTCAGGCGGTGCGCGAGCGCGGTCCCGCGTTCGCGCGGCCCTTGCTGCCCGCCAGGCAGCGCTTGCCGCTGTACAACCTGTTCTCGATAGGCCCGTCGGTGAGTTACGCGCCGGACGTCTTTGGGCTGACCGCGCACACCGTCGAGGAACGCGAAGCGCTCGCGTCGATGCGCCAATATGAGCTGCAAGCGGCCCACCTGACGATCGAAGGGCAGGTGGTCTCCCAGTCGGTCGCGATCGCGTCGCTCACCCTGCAGATCGACACCGCGAAGCAGATCGTCGCCGACGACGTGCGCAACCTCGATCTGGTGGAACGCAAGGTCGCCGCCGGCAGGGCGCCGCGCAGCGACCTGCCGACCGCCACGGCGCAGCTCGCGATCGATCGCGCCGAACTGCCCGCGCTCGAACAGCAGGCGGCCATCGCCGAAGACGCGCTCGCGGTGCTGCTGGGCGCGGCGCCGGGCGATGCGCACGAGCCGCACCCGTCGCTCGCGGATTTCCACTTGCCGGCGGTGTTGCCGGTGAGCCTGCCATCGGTGCTCGTGCAGCGACGACCGGACATCCTCGCGGCCGAAGCGGCGGTGCACGCCTACAGTGCCGCCGTCGGCATCGCGACCGCGCAGCGGTACCCGAACATCCAGCTCTCGGCGACGCTGTCGACCGCGGCGCTCACCACCGATGGCTTGTTCGGCCCGGGGAGCGGCGTGTGGGCGGTCGCCGGCGGCGTGACCGCGCCGCTGTTTCACGGCGGGGCACTGGCCGCCAGATATCGCGAGTCGCTCGATGCCTATCGGGGTTCGGTCGCGCGCTATCGCCAGACGGTGCTGCTCGCGTTCGCACAGGTGGCCGACACGCTCCGCGCCCTCGGCCACGATGCCGCGCTGGTCGCCGACGAACGCGCCGCGCAGAACGCGACGGGCACGGCCCTGGCGATGCAGCGGGCGAGCTACGCGGCCGGCCGGAGCAACCTCTTGCAGCTCGTCGACGCCGCGCGCAGCGATCGGCGGGCACGCCTGGGACTCACGCGGGCCAAGGCACAGCGGCTCGTCGACAGTGCGCAGTTGTTGGTCGCGATGGGCGGTGGGTGGTGGCAGGAGTCGAATCGATGACACGGCGTCGCATGCTGATGGGCTTGGTGGTTCTGGTGCTGCTCGCGACCGCGGGGACCTGGCTGTACCTGCGGTGGCGGGCGCGCGGCGCGGGCGCGGTCGTGACCTTGTACGGCAACGTCGACATCCGCGAGGCGGAGCCGGCGTTCGACGATACCGGCGCCGTGACCGAGATGCTGGTGGACGAGGGAGCGCGACTGCGCAAGGGCGAGCTGATCGCGCGTATCGACGACCGCCGGTACGCGGCGAGGCTCGCGCAGGCGCAACAGCAGGCGCGCAACCTCGCGGCGGTGCTCGCCCGCCTGATGCACGGTTCGCGACCGCAGGAGATTGCCGAGGCACGGGCGACGATGCAAAGCCTGCAGGCGGTCTACGCGAACGACCGGATCCTGTTCGATCGCACCGCCGGCCTCGTGCCGCAGGGGGTCGCGTCGACCGAAGACCTGGACAACGCCCGCGCGCGTCTGCGGTCATCCCGCGAGAACTTCGAGGCGGCCAGGCAGGCCTACGTGCTCGCCGTCAAGGGTCCGCGCGCGGAGGACATCATCGCGGCACGCCACGCGTATGAGGCCGCGCTCGCGACGGTCCGCCTGGCGCAGCGCGAATTCGACGACACGCGTCTGTACGCACCGGCGGATGGCGTCGTCGAGGATCGGATCCTGGAGCCGGGCGACATGGCCTCCCCCGCGACGCCGGTCTACACGATCGCGCTGACCGAACCGCTGTGGGTGCGCGCATACGTCACCGAGACCGATCTCGGGAAACTGCGGCCCGGCGCGGCCGCGACCGTCACGACCGACAGCTTCCCCGGCAAGCGATATCGGGGTTGGGTCGGCTACATCTCTCCCACCGCCGAGTTCACCCCCAAATCGGTCGAAACTACGGACCTGCGCACCCGGTTGGTCTATCAAGTCCGCGTCTACGTCTGCAATGTCCACGGTGAACTGCGCCTCGGCATGCCGGCGACGGTCACCGTGGACTGGACGGTGCCACCGCCGACGGGTACGACCCGGTCTCCCGACTGCGGAGCCGTGCATGACGGTCGATCGGCCGGCTGACGGCGACCGGCGCGCTCCGGTCGTCGCGCGCGATGCCATGCCGGAGGCAACCGTGCTGAGATTCGAACAGGTTACGCGCCGATTTTCGGCGAGCGGCCGCACGGTCACCGCGCTCGATGCGATCGACGCCGAGGTGAGCGGCGGCGCCGTCATCGGCCTGATCGGTCCGGACGGCGCCGGCAAGACGACGTTCCTGCGGCTGTGCACCGGCCTGCTCCAGCCCGATCAGGGGCGAATCGAGGTGCTCGGCATCGACGTCGGTCGTGACCCCGAAGCGGTGCGCGCGCGGATCGGCTACATGCCGCAACGATTCGGTCTCTACGAAGACCTGACGGTTCGCGAGAACCTGGAACTGTACGCCGACCTGCAGGGGGTCGCGCCCGACGAGCGCGAGGGACGGCGCAGCGAATTGATGCACATGACCGGCCTCGGCCCGTTCCTTGGCCGTCTCGCCGGGCGGCTTTCGGGCGGGATGAAGCAGAAGCTCGGCCTGGCCTGCACGCTGGTGCAGATCCCGGAGCTCCTGTTTCTCGACGAGCCCACGGTCGGCGTCGACCCGGTGTCGCGCCGTGAGCTGTGGCAGATCATCGAGCATCTGGTGAACACCCGCCATCTCACGGTATTGATGAGCACCTCCTACCTCGACGAGGCCGAGCGGTGCCGGTCGGTGTTGCTGCTGCACGAGGGCCGTTTGATCGGCGCCGACACCCCGGCGCATTTCACCGCACAGGTGGCCGGACGCAGCTTCCTCGCCGGCGCCCCCGACATCAGCAAGCGGCGTCTGCAGGAACGCCTCGCGCGGATGCCCGACGTGCTCGATGCGACCATTCAGGGGGCCGCGGTGCGCCTGGTGACCCGCGATGCCGATGCGGCGGCGATCGGATCCGAGCTACGTTCGGCCGTCGCCGGCATGGACCTGCGCCCGGTCGCCGCCCGCTTCGAGGACAGCTTCATCGTGATGCTGAAGGCTCGCGTCGGTACGACGAACCCGGCGGCACCGGCCGAGCACGGTGCGGCCGACCCGACACCGGCATCGCCCCCGTCGTCCGCCGCATCCGCGCCGAACGGCGGCGAGCCGGTGATCGTGGCCGATCACCTCACCCGCCGGTTCGGCGACTTCATCGCCGTGAACGACTTGAGTTTCCGCGTCGATCGGGGCGAGATCTTCGGCCTGCTCGGTGCCAACGGCGCCGGCAAGTCGACGACGTTTCGCATGCTGTGCGGGCTGCTGCCCTCGTCGGCCGGCGAATTGCGGGTCGCGGGTTACGATTTGCGCCACGCCGCGCCGACGGCGCGCGGACGGATCGGCTACATGGCGCAGAAGTTCTCGCTGTACGGCGATCTGTCGGTGCTCGAGAACCTGCAATTCTTCAGCGCCGCGTACCGGCTGAGCGGCGCGCGCCGGCAGGCCCGCATCGGCTGGGCGCTCGAGGAATTCGGCCTGGGCGCGACCCGCAACGGCGCGAGCCGCGACCTCCCGCTCGGCTTCAAGCAGCGTCTCGCGCTCGCCTGCGCCCTGCTGCACGAGCCCGACATCCTGTTCCTCGACGAACCCACCTCGGGCGTCGATCCTCTGGCTCGTCGCGAGTTCTGGCATCGAATCAACGCGCTCGCCGAATCCGGCGTCACCGTGCTGGTGACGACCCATTTCATGGAGGAAGCGGAGTACTGCGACCGCCTCGCGATCATGGCGCAAGGACGACTGCTCGCGACCGGTGACCCCGACGGCATCAAGGCGCGGTCGCGCAGCGCCTCCCATCCGGAGCCGACTCTCGAGGATGCCTTCATCGATCTGCTGCAGGCGAACGTCACGGAGCAGGCGGCGTGAGCGGCGGCGCCATGCGGGTCCGTGGACTGCTGCGCAAGGAGACGCTGCAGATCATGCGCGATCCCTCGTCGCTCGCGATCGCGTTCCTGCTGCCGGCGTTCCTCCTCCTGATCTTCGGCTACGGCGTCACGCTCGATGCGCGGCACGTGCCGATCGCGGTGGTCGTCGAGCGGCCGGATGCGACCACCGCGAGCTTCACCTCGGAACTCGACCAGTCACCCTACTTCGCACCGAGCCGCTTCGCGACGATCGGCGCGGCCCAGGCCGCGCTCGCCCGGCATGCCGTGACCGGGATCGTGTGGTTGCGGGCCGACTTCACGCGCCGGCTGCATTCGGCGCCGCCCGCGCCCATCGGCGTGATCGTCAACGGGGTCGACGCGAACAATGCGCGCATCGTCGAGGGCTACCTGCAGCAGGTCTGGGCGATCTGGGTCGCCGCGCGACTGCGCACCCGGGGTTCGACCGCCGCGCCGCCGATCGACGTGTTGCAACGGGTGTTGTTCAATCCCGCGGTCAGCAGCCGGGATTACCTGATACCCGGTCTGATCGCGATGATCATGACCTTGACCGGCGCGCTGTTGACCGCGCTCGTGATCGCCCGCGAGTGGGAGCGCGGCACGCAGGAGGCGCTGATGGTCACGCGCGCGACCGTGCGCGAGATCCTGCTCGCGAAGCTTCTGCCCTACTTCGTGCTCGGCATGGGCGGGATGGGCGCGAGCGTGCTGATCGCGGTGACCTTGTTCCGGGTGCCGTTCGTGGGATCGTTCGCCGCGCTGACCGGCGCTTCGGCGCTGTTCCTGCTGGCGGCGCTCGGCATGGGCCTGCTCATATCGACCGTCGCGCGCAACCAGTTCGTCGCCGGGCAGGTCGCGATCATCGCCACCTTCCTGCCGGCGTTCATCCTGTCCGGCTTCGTCTTCGACATCGGCAGCATGCCGTTCGCGGTCCGGCTCATCACGCATCTGATCGCGGCGCGTTATTTCGTGGCGATCCTGCAGAGTCTGTTCCTCGCGGGCGACGTCTGGAGCGTGGTGCTGCCGAATGCGCTCGCGCTCGCGCTGATGGCGGCGTTCTTCCTCGGCATCGCGCAGCGCAATGCGCGCAAGCGGCTGGATTGACGGCCATGTGGCGCTCGGTATTCGCGCTGATCGTCAAGGAGCTGCTCGCGATCCTGAAGGACACGAAGAGCCGCGTCGTGCTGATCGGCCCGCCGCTGATACAGCTCGCGGTCTTCGGCTACGCCGCGACCTTCGACCTCAACCACGTGCCGCTCGCGGTCTACAATCCGGATCCGAGCGCCGCGTCGCGCGCGCTGGTCGCGAGGTTCACGGGCTCGCCGGTCTTCCGCGAGGTCGCCGAGGTCCGCGACCCTCAGGACATTCGCGGGTTGATCGACTCCCGCAAGGCGAGCTTCGTGCTGTCGATCGACCGGCGCTTCTCGCGGGATCTGCTGCGGCACCGGCCGGCACCGGTGCAGCTGCTGGTGGACGGCCGGAATTCGAATTCCGCCCTGCTCGAGCTCGGCTATGCGAGCACGATCATCACCGATTTCGAGACCGACTGGATGCGCCGCACCGGCGGCACCGGGCCGCCCGCCGTGCTCGACCTGCGCGCGGTCTACAATCAAAATCTCGACTCGCACTGGTTCATCGTGCCGGGCATCGTCGCGGTGCTCACGCAGGTGGTGACGCTGCTGGTGGTCGCGATGTCGGTTGCGCGCGAGCGCGAGAACGGCACCTTCGATCAGCTGCTGGTCACGCCGATGCGACAGGGGGAGATCCTGCTCGGCAAGGGTATCCCCGGTTTGCTGATCGGTGTGCTGGAGGCGACGGTGGTCATTCTGGCGACGGTGTTCTGGTTCAAGGTGCCGTTGCGGGGCGGCCTGGTGCCGCTGTATCTCGGGCTCGTGCTGTTCGTCGCGGCGGTCACCGGGATCGGGCTCATGATCTCCTCGCTCGCGGTCACCCAGCAACAGGCGCTGCTCGGCGCGTTCCTGTTCATGGTGCCGTCGATCATTCTGTCGGGATTCGCGACGCCGATCGCCAACATGCCGACGATCATCCAGGAACTGACCGAGGTCAATCCGATGCGGCATTTCCTGTCGATCGTGCGCGGCGTGTTCCTCGAGGGCGCGACGACCGAGTCCCTGTGGCCGCATCTTTGGCCGATGGCGGTGATCGGGGCGGTGAGCCTGGTCGCGGCGGCCTGGCTGTTTCGACGACGCTCGTACTGAGCCCGATGCCCTTTGCCGGGCTACGCGCGGGGGGCGATCACCGCGACCGAGAAGTCGCGCTGTTCCCAGCGACCGGCCTGCGGCCAGTAGAACGTGAACTGCACGCTGTCGCCAGGCCGCAGACGGCGCGTCGGCAGGCGCACCACGTGGCTGAGGCCCCAGTCTTCGCTCGCCGTGTCCTCCGGGTCGTGCCAGCCGTTGACGCCCCAGCGGACGAGCGTCGGGACCTCCGTGAGAACACACAGGTCCTGGCCCGCGTACAGGTGGCGTCGTGGATGGCGGAATCGCCAGAGTCGATCGGCGGGTTCGGTGCGATTGGCACCGTAGCGCTGCCAGGTCCGCGTCGGCGCATCGACCGGATGGCCTCGGCCGAGACTCATGCACAACTTGACGTACTCCGCATGCGCCCACACGAGCGGCATCGCCGAGCCGCTCGGTCGCCCGGGTTCCAGGCCGAACTCGGGAATCGCCTCGGCATCCCAGACCTGCTCCGGCAACAGTCCGCCGCGGCCGGTCATCGCCGCCATGGCCGACAAATGGACCTGCGGGTCTTCGCCGGCGAGCAAGCCGTAGTGACCGCGCTCGCCGGTCAGGAGCGGCCAACCCCGCCCTCGTCCGGAACCATCGAACGGCCGGCCATCCGGATGTTCACCGTACCCGTCGTCGTTGTAACGATGCCAGACCGGGCCGCGTGGCGTCTTCGTGCTGAGCAGACGGTCCATAGCGCGCACGCTCGCAACGATGTGCGGATCCGACGCCGTGCGCAGGCCGTAGCGGACGAGTTGGAGGAAATCGGTCGCGATCTGCTCGTCGGCGGCAAGCCCGAAATCGGCGCGACGGTTCTTGATCCTCAGATTTTCATGTTTCGCACCGTCCTCATGAACGAGCACGTCGGCAGGCGCGCTCCGCATGTAATAGCCCGGCACGCCCAGGCGCTGCGCGAGCGCCGTGCCCTCGGCCCAGCACCAGGACTCCACGTTCGCATTCCAGTCGTCCGCGACCATCAGCGCGACCGCGGCCGAGCGCTCGTCGAGAAACGAAGCCCCTTCGACGAACGCGCTGATCGCGACCGCGAGCGTGAACGTGTTGATGCCCGCGTTCTCCTCCCAGCGATCCTGGCCGGTGACCGGCCCTTCGCGCACCAGGAAGCGCAGCGCGCGCAGAATCATGTCGCGCACCGGAATGTCGCCGAGCGCATGGCGCTCCTCCAGGGCCGCGGCGAGCAGGACCGGGAACGCGGTTTCGTCGAGTTGCACACCCTGCCAAAAGGGGCGGCCTCCGAGCCACTGGTTCTGCAGCCAATGGCCGTCGGCCTGCTGGGTCGCTGCGAGATAGGCGAGAACCTCGCGCGCCTCCTCGAGCGCATCGAGCGCGATCAATGCGCCGGCGGATTCGACGAGATCACGCGCCCAGACCAGGTGATAACCGCCGCGGCTGGTGCTGACTTCGCCCCACGGCACGGCGAGGCTCGCGACCATTGCTCCCCGGTAGGTGCGATCGCCATGAACCTTCAGCACCGCCGCCGATCGGGCGAGCAGCCGGATCTGGTCGGCATCGAGTCGGGAAGAGACTCTCGTACGCCAGTGCTGCGCCGTGCGCCACGCGCGCCATCCATCCAGGTACCCATCCCAGGCGGCGTCGAAGCCTTCCAGCAGGCTGGAAAGCGCGAGTGTCGCGGCGGCCTCCTTGCTCGTCGAAAACCCGA
This sequence comes from Pseudomonadota bacterium, assembly GCA_021780395.1. Next base: position 12,841 of record JAJXYU010000199.1, on the reverse strand, counting down.
CCGCGATGCAACCAGCACGTGCCAACGCGGCCCCGAGCGCGGTTTCGCCAGGTCCGGCCGCGGCATACGACCAGGACATCCGGCCATTGCGGGAGAAGTCCTGCCACAGGTCGCTTGCGCCGACTTCGCCGACGGAACGTTGCCCGGTGTGTATTGCGCCTTGTCGATTGCGTTCGAGCACGGCGAGTCCGAACGGCCCCTGCTCCGCCCACAGCACCGGGTGGCCGCGCCAGTCCTCGGCCCAGGCCTGGTTGCGGGTCGCGTCGCCGCCGAGGCGCGAGGCCAGCAGCAGGTACGGGGACAAGGACTCGTCACCCTCCAGATCGTAGTCGACGAGCAGCACGTCGCGGCTGGGGTCGGTGCACACCCGCAGGGTGAATCGAAACCGCGGATGCGTATGGACGATCGTCGCGGCGGGAATATCGTCCTCCGCCCATTCGACTCGATAGTGCGGATGGCGGCGCAGCTCGCACCAGAATCCGGCGCCGTCGGCGATGAGGAAACCCAGGTCGCGGATCTGCGGAATGTCGATGCGTGGATAGTAGACCTCGCTGAGAATGCCCTGCGCGAGCGTGAACCAGATCCGGCTGCTGCCGATGGCGGTACCCACGAGATCCTTGCGGGCGCAGGCCCAGACCGGCGTTGGGTGCGGATTCGCGGGCGCGCGGCCACGCGGTACCGGGACTTCCATGAGGATTGTTCCTGTCGTTCGTGGTCGGGGCACGAGGTTGGACCGCGCGCTCCCGGCACAAGTTCAGCGACCAGCTCGGCATGCGGTCTCCTCCGAGGTACAACGTGATGCCCAGGAGGGCTCCGTCGCCGACCACCAGGATCACCGTCGACGCGCCATTCGTCATCGCATACCGCAGCGAGACGAGCGAGTTGGTTGGAAGAGGGTCGTGTCGCGACGACTCCGCTCCCATTCGGGCTCGCGTTCGTTTGCGGCTACGAATCCACGCCCCGCACAGAGCCGGCATCTCCCGGATGCCGCTCGACTGATAGACGTGGCCGGCCACGGCCGGTCCGACGATCGATCCCGCACCGAGCGCGATGGCCGGCATTCCGCCCAAACGTCCGCTCACGTCCAGCCGGGGCATCACGCCGATGGCGTAGGTAAGCACGAAGGTGGCGAGCCCGTTGATCTCCATTGCTTCCTTGCTCATCGCGGCATGCTGGATGAACTGTCGACCACCCACGGCTCTCTGGCGCGAGGGGGACGGCCCGGCCACGATTCGGCTGGTCGAGGCCGTCCCCGATCAAAAGGCTCGTCTACTTCTTCATGCATTCGAGCATGAACTTCCACCGCGCTTCTCGTCGCAGGTTCTTGTCGTTCGCTTGCTTGAAGCAGGCATCGTGCTTGGCCGGATCCTTCACGGCGAGTTGATTCAGTTCCCGGGCATAGGGGTTTGCAGCACGGTATCGGCCCGCCCCATAGGGTGAATACGGTCCCGGCCCGCCGGCAGGCCAATTCGGCCTTGGCGCCGTTCGTTATTCGTCGTCACATCGCGGCTTTTGCGTATGGCAATCCGCCGGCATCTCCGACGACCCTCGCGTCTCCTATTGTCCATCCTCGGACTTGACGATTACTGTTATTTTGATAATATTAAAATTATGAAATCCAAGGATGCGGTCCTCTCCTTGAGCGCGCTCGCACAGACCTCGCGCCTCGCGATCTTCCGGCTGCTGGTCAAGCGGGGCCCGGAGGGCTATACACCCGGCGATCTGATCCAGAAGCTCGGCATTCCGGCGCCCACACTGTCCTTTCATCTGAAGGAGCTGCAGCGCGCCTGCCTGATCGAGGCACGGCGCGAAGGGCGATGCCTGTACTACCGCGCCGATTTCGATTGCATGAACGCGCTGATCGCGTTTCTCACGGAGAATTGCTGCAGCCTCGGCAGCGCCGGCTGTGAAGTGGCGTGCGCGCCCGTCGCGGCGCGTTCACAACCTCGTACACCACTGCAAAGGAAGCGCGCATGAAGCGCTTTCACGTCCACGTCTCGGTCAAGGATCTTGCGCGGAGCGTTCGCTTCCATTCGACGCTGTTTGCCACCGCGCCCTCGCCCGCGAAGGCGGAATCATGCGGCTAACGACGCAGGGGGCTGACCGCATCGACAACGTGCTGTTCCTGTGCACCGGCAAATCCGCGCGCAGCATCCTCGCCGAAGCGATCCTCAATCACCTCGGCAACGGCCGGTTCCGCGGCTTCAGCGCGGGTAGCCACCCGAAGGGCGAGGTGAACCCGCTCGCGATCGACCTGTTGCGCCGGCTCCGTCTGCCGATCGAGGGTCTGCGCAGCAAGAGCTGGGACGAATTCGCGGCGCCCGGCGCCCCGCGCCTGGACTTCGTGTTCACGGTCTGTGACAACGCCGCCGGCGAGATCTGCCCCTACTGGCCGGGCACGCCGGTGACCGCGCACTGGGGCATCCCCGATCCGGCCGCGGTCGAGGGCACGGAAATCGACCGGCAGCTCGCGTTCCGACAGGCATTCACGGCGCTCGAACGCCGTATCAAGGCATTCATCAGCCTTCCGCACGCCTCGCTCGATGCGCTCGCGCTGCGGGAGCGGCTGGCCGAGATCGGCAGGAACTGAGCATGTCGACCTTCGAACGCCATCTGACGCTCTGGGTCGCGGCCTGCATCGTCGCCGGCATCGCCTTCGGTCAGTTCCTTCCGGGTGTCTTCCAGACGATCGGCCATGCGGAAATCGCGCAAGTCAACCTGCCGGTCGCGGTGCTGATCTGGCTGATGATCATCCCGATGCTGATGAAGATCGACTTCGGCGCACTCGCCGAGGTCCGCCGCCACTGGCGCGGCATCGGCGTCACCCTGTTCGTGAACTGGGCGGTGAAGCCGTTCTCGATGGCGCTGCTCGCCTGGGTGTTCATCGGTCATTGGTTCCGACCCTACCTGCCGGCCGCGCAGATCGACTCCTATGTCGCCGGCCTGATCCTGCTCGCGGCGGCGCCTTGCACCGCGATGGTTTTCGTCTGGAGCAATCTCGCCGACGGTGACCCGCATTTCACGCTCTCGCAGGTCGCGCTCAACGATCTCATCATGGTGATCGCATTCGCCCCGATCGTGGGACTGCTCCTCGGGCTGTCGGCGATCACGGTTCCATGGGCCACCTTGCTCCTGTCGGTCGGCTTGTACATCGTGGTTCCGGTGCTGATCGCCCAGGCGGCGCGGCGGACGCTGCTGGACGGCGGTGCGGACCGGCTCGCCAGCGCGCTCACCCACCTCGGACCGGTCAGTCTGATCGCGCTGCTCGCGACGCTCGTAATGCTGTTCGGATTCCAGGGATCGCAGATCCTGCGCCAACCGTTGATCATCGCGCTGCTCGCGGTGCCGATTCTGATCCAGGTGTACTTCAATGCCGGGCTCGCGTACCTGCTCAACCGCGCGACCGGCGAGGCGCATTGCGTGGCGGGACCCTCGGCGCTGATCGGCGCGAGCAACTTCTTCGAGCTCGCGGTGGCCGCGGCGATCAGCCTGTTCGGCTTCGACTCGGGAGCGGCGCTCGCGACGGTGGTCGGCGTGCTGATCGAGGTACCTGTCATGCTGTCGGTCGTCAAGATCGTGAACGCGACGCGCGGCTGGTATGAGCAAGGCGCCGGGCAGCGGCCGTCCATCGAGCGCCAGGATCCGACCGTCCCCCGCGACCGTATCGCCGTCGTCGACCAGCAAGCGGCCGGTTTGGTCACCGCGAAAGATGAAGTACTGCAGATCGAGGGTCCACTGCGCCGCATCGATCATTTGCACCCGAATCAGGAACGCGTCGACACCGTCGCTGATCGGCGCGCACGCAGATCCGGGGCATCATCCGGCTGACCTTCCGTCAATAGCCATGCCAGGCTGGCTCGACCAAGAGCGAGCCATCCGTGCGCCACCGAACCAGGAGCCGGTCGGCGCAAACCTCAGGAGTGGATCTGGGTCCCGAATACACGATCCCAGAACGCGGTCGTGACGCCAAAATTGCCGCGCTTCGGCGAATAGTGGTGCCGTAGATGACGAACGCGCCGACTCTCGAGATGGCGTCGCAAGGCGCCGCCGCGCGAATGATGGATCCAGTGGTGGGTCAGACCATACCAGAGGTAACCGATCATCACCCCGGCGGTCAGCCCGCCGGCGATCGGCAGGCCGACGAAGTGCCAGATCGGCAGGAGGAGAAAGCCGATCAGCACCGCGAGACTCAGCCAGGTTGGCGTTCCCACGTAGTCCTGCGGCGCGCGATGATGCAGCGCGTGCATCCGCGCGAGATAGGCGGTTTGGTGCAGTGCGATCCGGTGCAACCAATATTCGAGGAACGTCCAGACTCCGATTCCCAGTAGCAGTGCGCCGGCCCATGCTCCCACTGCCCGTGCGTCCACGGCGTCGTCCAGAGTCGCCGCCGACAGGACCGCGATCACGACTGGATAGACGGTGAAATCCGCGTAGTAACCCCATTTGCTGAGCCGCATGGATGCATCACCCCATCGAAGAGTCGCGCCATTGGACCACGAATCGAGGGAGTCGGTTTCCTGCGACGACGCCCCCATAGGCCGCCAGGGCGGCGGACGACCGCACGAGCGCAGATGGCCTCCGCTGCCGCCGGCTCAGTCGTCGTTACGAACCCGGATCCGACGATGCCAGTCTTTCACGCCGTGGATGGATCGGGCAATGACCACCGCGCGGTCGGCGCCCGCTTGCGTGCGGACGCTGCCTCGCCGTACCGACTATCCGGCCCGCCTCGCGCACCCTTGCCCTGAGCGATGCGCGTGCGCTCCCGTCACGGACCGTATCCCCACTTCGATTGCCTCACCAAGTGAGCTCGATGACCTTGAGAATTGCCTCGATCGCGGACGACACTGCGCAGGTGACCCTCGATTCGATCGGCGACGGCGCGATCCGGATCGACATCTCCGGCAAGGTCACCGACCTCAACCCGACGGTCGAACGCATGACCGGCCGGCCACTGCAAGCCGCGAGCCGGCGCTCAATCCGCCGACGATGGCGATTCCGCACAACAAGACCGCGACGCCGAGTGTTAACACCGTGCGGATACGCCGTGATAGTGAAGAGACGGCCATCGAGGACACAGCGGCGCCGATTCGCGATCGCCACGGCATGGTCTGCGGCACGGTGATCGTGTTTCACGACGTCGGTATGACACGCGCGGGCGCTCACGCTGTCGATTCTCCGATCGACACATTAACGCACCCGTCCCGACCCGCCTCGGGTCGGGACGGAATATGCAGACGATCCGTCTCCCGCTCGACCATCGAGTAGCACTCGCAGTCCGGGCGTTCAAGCAACGCCTGCTTCAGGACCGTGATCTCGCCACACCGATCGAGTTCAACGACCGTGATTGGATGGCGGTGTGGACACCAGGAATTCGCGCAGTTGCGCGCGCGCGCGATGCAGCCGGCTCTTCGCGGCCGGCACCTCGAGACCGAGACGGGCCGCGACCTCGGCGATCGTCATCTGTTCGAAGTCACGCAACAACAGGATCTCGCGGTAGTGATCCGGCAATGCCTCGATACCCGCGAGCAGATCGGCGCGCAGGTCGACCGGATCTCGCTGCTGCATCTGTTCCTCGGCGATCTCGTCGATCGAGGGACCAAGACCCCGCATGCGACGCTCGAGCCGCAAACACTCCCGGCGAACAACCGTAAAGAGCCAGCTGGACAAAGCGGCTGCGGCACGCAACCCCCGTATTCGCCGGGCCAGGATCCAGAGCGCCTCCTGCACGGCGTCGTCGACGTCGCTCACCTGACAATGACGTCTAGCATAGCGCCGAGCGTCGACCTGACAGGTCGTAAGCAATTCATTGAGTGCGACGGAGTCACCTCCTTGCGCCGCACCAATCAATCGCTGTCTATCCATGCCGCCTTCGTCGCCCATATCCATCGATGAGGATTATTTCATCGAGCCGGCGAATCCGGAGCGCGCATCCCCGCCTCTCATATGACGAACCGCGAAATCACTCTCGCGCCGTTTCCAACCTTCGCCATATGACACAGGAGTATACATGAACAGTCGTTACACCCGATTTGCGCTGGCTGCACTGACCTCCGCCACCCTCGCCCTGCCGATCGCGATCGCAGGCATCTCGCCGGCATCCGCGGCATGCGCGCCGAAAGTTTCGATGAGCAAGTGCGCGGGCAAATGCGCGGGCAAATGTGCCGGCAAGATGCACCACCATCGCCGTGGCCACAAGAAGATGAGCAAGTGCGCGCCGAAGTGCGGGGCAAAGAAATGCGCACCGAAGTGCGGGGCGAAATGACTCGCCGCGGAATCTCGACTTGCTTCCGATGACCACGACCCCCTGGAGTGAAACATGACCAAACAGCAGACCTGGCAGCTTGCGTTACTCGGCGCGCTGGCGATCGGCGCGTCTACGGTCGCCACGCTCAGCGCTCACGCGGCCAATGCGCCGAAGATGGAGAAGTGCTACGGCATCAACGCCGCTCACAAGAACGACTGCATGTCGCCCGGTCATTCCTGCGCCGGACAGGACGCGAAGCCTCGCGATCCGAACGCGTTCGTCGTCGTTCCGGCGGGCCTTTGCGCGAAGATCGCCGGCGGATCGACCAAGCCGGCCGCCCGCTGACGCCCGATGCGACGCGCATCGCAATCCATCGTCCAGCCGATCCCGGTGCGCGCCGGGATCGGCCTGCGGGCACCGCAGGTAAGGTGTCCGCGCCGGCTATCCGCTCTGCACGATATTCGAGTCCGAATTCGTCCTCGACGCCATCGGATGCCGTCGACAAGGGGAACACGCAATGAAAGGTCCAGTCGAACGCTGGTCGACCGCTGACGTTGCGCTCGCGAGGCATGCCACGGCGATCGAACCGCTCGCCTTGCTGTTGTTTCGATGGTGGGTTGCAATGGCCTTCTGGAAGGCAGGCGTCGTCAAGTTCGACGATCCAAGCGGCACCTCCTATCTGTTCAGCTACGTTTATCATGTGCCGCTCCTCTCGCCGGCGTTCGCTGCATTCCTCGGCACCTGGATCGAGTTGATCACACCATGGCTGCTTGGCCTCGGAATCTTCGCCCGACCGACAGCGGCGTTCCTGTTCGTCTACAACATCATCGCGGTGATTTCCTATCCCGATCTCTGGCCGCACGGCTTCTGGCACGGCCTCGTCGGCGGCGATTTCAGTGATCACAAGATTTGGGGCATGATGCTCCTGATGGTCGTCGCTCGCGGTGCCGGTACGTTGTCGATCGACGCATGGCTGGGACGTCTCCGTGGTCCGACCGGAAGTCGCGCTACGGCCCGGGAGAGCGTCTGATGCCGCACGCGTCCGGTACGCGTCGCCCGCGGCACCATGGCGTGCATGCTCGGGTCACGGACTCCGCGGCCACCCTCGCGGCCGAAGCGCTGGTCGGATGCTACAGGGAGCTCGCACGCAAGCGCGTCCATTTGCTCGCGCCGATCCTCGGCGATCGTGCCCCGGTGCAATGGGAGCATTATCCCTCGGACGACGCGATCAATCGCGACCGACGATACCAGTGGTTCTACCACTCGCACGACCCGGAGGATCGCGCCGGTTCCGGCGAGCACGGACACCTTCATCTGTTCGCGCGAATGGAAGGCGTTGCCGACGACATCGACGAGCGCCTCGAACTCGACTATCTGCGGAGTCTGCGCACTCGGCCTCGATCCGCGGCAACGCGCCACTTGATCGCGATCGGCCTGAATCCGGTCGGCGTCCCGGTCTTGCTGTTCACCGTCAACCGCTGGGTCACCGGTGATCTGCCTTTGTCCGGCCGGGCTACGATCGCCATGCTCGATGCCCTGCGACTCGATACCGGGCATCCGACGATCGATCTCGTGATCCAATCCATCCTGGCGCTGTATCGCGAGGAAGTCCGGATGCTGATCATGGAGCGCGACTCGGTGTTGATGGAGCTACCGACGCGCGCACCCGGACCGCTCGAGGATCGCGCCATCGAAATGCCCTCCTCCGTTCGAATCGACGTGGACCGCCGGCTCGCGGTCCTCTGACGCCACGGCGCCACCGCATCCGGACTCGCCTCCTGCCCGCGCGTCTCTCGGGCAGGCCGGATCTGTTGTAGAGTGACGTGCGCGCTGTCGGCCATGTGACACCCTGCCGACGATCCGGGACCTGCCATGACGAGTTCAGTCAGTCGATCCGCATTGATCAGATGGTCGATCGTGGTCGGGCTCTTGGGCGGGGTCGCCATTTTCTTCGTGTTCGGCCTGGGGCACGGTCTCAGCCTGCCCGCATTGAAAGCGCACCGGCAGGCGCTGGATTCGTATGGTCGGCGGCATCCGGTATTGCTCGCGGGCGATTTCATCGTCATCTATGTCGTATCGACCGCATTGTCGATGCCGGTGGCGGAGATCTTGACGGTGGCCGCCGGCGCTCTGTTCGGCTTGGTGGAGGGCGTGTTCCTGGCCTCGTTCGCCGCCAGCATCGGCTCGACGCTCGCGTTTTGCGCCAGTCGCTACGTGTTCCGCGACGTTCTGCGCCGCCGCTGGGGCGCGCGACTGCAGGTCATCGACGCGAACATGCGGCATGGAGCGGCGGCGTACCTGTTCATCATGCGTCTGATACCCGCGATTCCGTTCTTCGTCGTGAATCTGTTGATGGGCGTGACGGAAATACCCGTGCGCACGTTCTATTGGGTCAGCCAGATCGGGATGCTGCCGGCGACGCTGATCTACGTGAACGCGGGAACCGCGTTGGCGACTCTGCATACGCTTTCCGACATTCTATCCCTGCGCCTGCTGGGCTCGCTCCTGCTGTTGGGCGTCGCCCCGTTGTTGGTCCGTTGGGTGCGGGTGCGAACGCAAGCGACCAGCAGCCCCTGAAGGCTCGCCGAGTGGCGTTTCAAGGGGATTCGCCTTCCAACGCCGCGATGAGCGGACAGCGAGCCGTGCCTGTGTTGCAGCGACACTGTTCGATCAGCGTGGCGAGTGCGAGTTCGACGTTGCGCAGCTGCGCGATGCGGTTGCGGACGAGATCCAGTTTCTTCGCACCGAGCGCCGCCGCCCGATGGCAGTTCTCGCCGTCGTCGAGACCGAGCAGCTCGCGCACCTCCTCCAGGCTTAACCCGATGGCCTGCGCCTGTTTGATGAAACGCAACCGACGCGCGTGATCGTCTGCATATCGTCGGGTGCCGCCGAGCGGCCGCGCAGGCTCCTCGACCAAGCCGCGGCGCTGGTAATAACGGATCGCCTCCACGCTGACGCCGGCTCGTCTGGCGAGCGTTCCGATGGTGTAGCTCTCTGCCATGTTGACTCCGTACCTTGGTACGGTAATAGGCTACTCCACAGGGTGCCAGCTGCCTAACCACCGAGGTCTCAACCGATGGCGAATTCGAATGCACAGCCGCTCGTCCAGCCGACGACCCGATGGGTATCCGTGGGTGCGATCGCGGCCGCCCTTGGCGCTGCATCCTGCTGCGTGGTCCCATTCCTGTTGTTCGCAGCCGGTGTGAGCGGTGCCTGGATCGGCAATCTCACCGCGCTCGAGCCGTATCAGCCGATCTTCGCATTAACTTCGATCGGATTGATTGGGTTTGGCGCCTGGCGGCTACGTCGCCGCGCGAAGCTCGCCTGTGCCGAAGGCTATTGTGCGACGCCGCGCGCGGATCGAGTCGCGAAAATCGGGCTCTGGACGGCGACGGTACTGGTCGTCGTCGCACTGGTGTTCCCCTATCTCATCCGGGCCTTGCGCCTTTCTTGATCACGTCCTTGCAGGCACTCATGAAGTCTCATCGCACTCTTGCTCCGGCTCTCATCCTCGGTAGCACGCCTTTCGCGGCACGCGCTGCGGTGACCACGGTGGCACTCGACGTCCATCACGCCGGCTGCATCCTGTGTGGTCCGATCGTGAAGAGCACGCTTGCCCACGTGAAGGGGGTGAAATCCGTCGCAGTCAGCCAGCCGAATGGGATGGCCGACGTCACGGCGACCGTGACGTTCGACCCCGCGGTGACGAACGTCGCGATCTTGATCAAGACCGTGACCGATCGTGGCTATCCGTCGTACGTCAAGCGCTGACGTGATCACGATCTCTGTGGACTCCTTGACGACGGCGGCGGGTCGATGCGCGAGTCCGCGGACCGGCGCGCGATGAGCAAGCCGATGAACAACCAATCGTTCTCGGTCGACGGGATGACCTGCCCGGACTGCGCCCGGCACGTCGAGCACGCCCTGCGGGGTGTCGATGGCGTAGGCCAGGTGACCGTCGACTACCTGCATCGGCGCGCAACGATCGCCGGCGGGAGCGCGCTGACGATCGACGAACTGAACGCTTCGCTGCCGAGGCAATATCGCCTCAGCGCACTGCCGGATGCGGGAGCGTCCGCCGCCGCGAGGCGCGCGAACTCACCGGCCGGCGCTCGCCCCAACGCCGACACTCCCCCCTTGCGGATCGTGGTGATCGGCACGGGCGGCGCAGCGATGGCCGCCGCGATCACCGCTGCCGAGCGCGGCGCGAGGGTCACGCTCATCGAACGCGGCACGATCGGCGGCACCTGCGTCAACATCGGCTGCGTGCCCTCCAAGATCATGATCCGGGCCGCATTCTTCGTGCACGCCCGCAAGGAAAGCCCGTTCGACGCTGGGATCAGCTCGGGCGCGCCCCGGATCGACCGCAAAGTATTGTTGGAGCAGCAACGATCACGAGTCGACACGCTGCGTGCCGCCAAATACGAATCGATCATCGAGAACAACGCGAATCTCGCGCTACTGCGCGGCGAAGCACGGTTCACGGATGCGCATACGTTGCGGGTGACCCTCGCGGACGGAGAGGAACGGACCGTCGCGTTCGACCGCGCGTTGATCGCTACCGGCGCACGGCCCGCTATTCCCGCCATTTCGGGACTTGCCGGCACTCCGTACTGGACCTCGACCGAGGCGCTCGCCAGTGACTCGATCCCGCCGCGTCTGATCGTCATCGGCGCATCCGTGGTCGCGACGGAACTCGCGCAGGCCTACTCGCGTCTCGGCAGCCGGGTGACGATCATCGCTCGCCACACGCTGTTCTCTCACGAGGATCCCGCGATCGGCGCGATGTTGCAGCAGGTGTTCAAGGAAGAAGGGATCGAGGTGTTGCGGCAAACGCAAACCCGGCGCATCGCCTATGCGAACGGCGCGTTCGTCGTCGAGACCTCCGGTGGAGTTCTCCAGAGCGATGCCTTGCTCGTTGCCACCGGCCGCGCACCCAACATCGAAGCCCTGAATCTCGACGGCATCGGCGTCGAGACCGGCGGGAACGGATCCATCGAGGTCGACGCGCACCTGCGAACCACCGTGCCGCATATCTACGCGGCGGGCGACTGCACCGATCAGCCGCAGTATGTCTATGTCGCCGCCGCGGCAGGCTCGCGCGCGGCCCAGAACATGACCGGTGGTGAGACGACGCTCGATCTGCGCAGCATGCCGGCGGTGGTGTTCACCGATCCGCAGGTCGCCACCGTGGGCTTGTCGGAAGCGGACGCGCGGACGAAAGGAATCGATACCGACAGCCGGTTGCTCACGCTCGACAATGTGCCGCGCGCGCTGGTCAATTTCGACACGCGCGGGTTCATCAAGCTGGTCGCCGAGGCAGGCTCGGGAAGATTGCTCGGCGTCCAGGCCGTCGCGGCGGAGGCCGGCGAACTGATCCAGACGGCCGCACTCGCCATCCATCACGGGATGACGGTTGCCGATCTGGCCGTTCAACTGTTCCCGTATCTGACCATGGTGGAAGGCTTGAAGCTCTGCGCCCAGACGTTCAGCAAGGATGTGAAACAACTGTCCTGCTGCGCCGCCTAGGCGGTCGCGTCAGTCTCCGGCCGGCGCGGGCCGCGCGGCCGCGTGCAGCTCGGGCAGCTGGAAATGGCGCAGATCGCCGATACACTCGATCGTCACGTCCGCCGGCGGATAGGTCGCGAGATTGCCGGGGTCGAGCGCGTAATGCCCTTGGCGCGGGAACACGGTCGTCAACCGATCCCCGAGGATTTTCTTCATCGCCGCCAGGATGCGCAGCTTGTCGTCGACCATGACGTAGTGCCGGGCCGGGTAACGGCGCTCCATATCGACCAACATCCGCTCTTTGTGGATGTAGATCAGCACCCGGCCATCGACGGCGCTCCAGAGCCCCGACCGCTGGACCTTGCGCGGCTGGAAGACGACGTCGCCATCGGACAGGATGACCGTGGGTCCGAAGCGGCGAAGATGCTCGATGGTCTCGATCGCGTGCGGATAGAGCCGCTCGCCGAACGGATAGTCGATGAGATACGCCGACATCTCGAGCACCCGCGGGTCCGTCAAAGCACCGACCCGGTACCGCTGCAGGGCGCCGAGGTAGTCGGCATATCCAAGCTCATCGCGCAACGCCTCGAAGATCGCCCAATATCGATCCCGGCTCGCCGGACCGATCGTGTTCGCGAGATACCGGCGCAGGTCGTCGAGCACGCGATCGTTGTCCAGCAGCGTGTTGTCGACATCGAGCAGAATGACCCAATCGGTCGGCGTCGTCATGCGCATGCCCTGACGATCGATGCGTCGGAGTTCATCGTCCGAATGCTACGGTGAGCACCGCAGCCGAGCAATCTCCCGCGGACTACGCCATCGGAGAACCCGCGGCCCGACCCGGTGTGCCAGCGGTGGCCGTGCCGACGACCCACGGTTCCAGGAACTTGCGGCGCTGGCGGTGGTCTGAGCGGCAGTCGCGGCGCAGCCGCTGTATAATCCCGCCCGAATCCAAAACGAGTCTCCTATGAAGACGCCACTGCGCCTGCTGCCTCTGTTGTCCCTGGCACTCGCCACTTGTGCCGCCGCCCAGACGCCCGGGCCACCGCCGCCTTCCGCGATGCCACAGTTGCCGGTTCCGCCGCCGCC
>JAJXYU010000286.1 GCA_021780395.1 Pseudomonadota bacterium | reverse complement strand
CGGGAGCCGTACGGCGCCGCGCCGGCCGCCCGGCACGATCTCGCCGGCCCAGACCGTCTCGATGCTGGCGACGTTCAGCGCCCCGACCAGCACGAGCGCGAATGCGCCGGCCGCCGCACCGTCGAACAGCGTGAGGACGCGTTCATTGCGCGCGAACAGCCGGGGGACGTGGCGCGCGGTCGCGGCGTTCACGCTGAACAACCGACCCGGCACGAACACCGTCTCGAGAAGCTGCCCGTCGCAGGGCATGTGGATCCGATGGTAGTCGCGCGGCGCGAGGTAGATCGTGAGGAACGTGCCTTGCTCGAATCCCGCGCTCCAGTCGCGATCCGCGAGCAGCTCGCGCAGCGCGTAGCTGCGGCCCTTCGCCTGCAGCAGGCGATCGCCGTCGACGGCGCCGCACTCGCTGACCGTGCCGTCGACCGGGGACGCGACCTCGTCAGGACCGGAAGCGATCGGGCGCGCACCGGAGCGGAGCGCCCGGGTGAAGAACTCGTTGAAGCAGCCGTAGGCGAACGGATCGGGCAGGGCGGCGTCGGCGAGATCGACCGCGAAGCGCCGGAGGAACCAGCGGATCAGCAGATCCTTGAACCAGCGGGTGCGCACGCGGGTCGCCGCGCGCACCAGCGCCGACAGTGCCCGCTTCGGCAGCAGGTACTGCAGGGCCGCGAATGCGCGTGCCCGGAACGCCGACGCCGGACGCGCGGCGCGCGCGCGGTGCGACGCGCTCATGCGCGGCCGGTTGCGGGCAGGCTACAATCCGCCGGCGCGCGCAAGCATCGGGATCGAATCGGCATGGAAGAATTATCGCACAGGCCGGCGGGCCCCCGGGTCGACCGGACGGTCGGCGAGGCGATCGACGATTGTGCCGCGGCCCTGGATGCCGCCGGCGTCCATTTCGGGCATGGGACCGACAACGCGCGCGACGAGGCCGCGGAGATCGTGTTCTTCGCGGCCGGGATCCCGCACGCGCGGGGCGCGCGCGCCTACGGCCGGGCGCTCACGCCGGCGGCGCGCCGGCGCATCGCGCGACTGCTGCGCCGGCGCATCGAGGAGCGCCTGCCGCTGCCCTACCTCACCCACCGCGCGTTCTTCGCCGGTCTCGAACTCCACGTCGACCACCGCGTGCTCGTGCCGCGCTCGCCGATCGCCGAGCTCGTCGAGCAGCGCTTCGCGCCGTGGGTCGAGCCGCGTCAGGTGCGGCGGATCCTCGACATCGGTACGGGTTCCGGCGCGATCGCGCTCGCCTGCGCACGCGCGTTCCCGCGTGCGCGTGTCGACGCGGTCGACGTCTCGTCGGGCGCGCTCGCGGTCTGCCGCCGCAACCGGCGCGCGCTCGACCTGCAGCGGCGGGTCGAGGTGCTGCGATCGGATCTGTACGCGGCGATCGAGGGGCGTCGTTACGATATCATCGTCAGCAATCCGCCCTACGTCGGTGCCCGCGAGCTGCGCGGGCTGCCGCCGGAATACCGGCACGAGCCGCGGGTCGGTCTCGCCGCGGGCACGGACGGCCTGTCGTTGGTGCGCCGGATCCTCGCGGGAGCGCGCGCGCACCTGACCGACCCGGGCATCCTGGTCGTCGAGGTCGGCAACAGCGAGACGGCGCTGCTGCGCGCCTTCCCGCGCACCGGGTTCATCTGGCCGACGTTCACGATCGGCGGTGGCGGCGTATTCTTGTTGAGACGACAGGACACCTGACGGGTAGGGACGGCGTGGCAGGCAACACCTTCGGCAGACTCTTCACGGTCACGACCTTCGGCGAAAGCCACGGGCCCGCGCTCGGCGGCGTGGTCGACGGCTGCCCTCCGGGTCTCGAGCTCGGCGAGGCCGATCTGCAGGCGGACGTGGACCGCCGTCGCCCGGGCACCTCGCAATTCACGACCCAGCGGCGCGAGTCGGACCGGGTCCGGATCCTGTCGGGGGTGTTCGAGGGCAGGACGACCGGCACGCCGATCGGACTTTTGGTCGAGAACGAGGATCAGCGTTCCCGCGACTACGAGAAGATCAAGGACCGGTTCCGGCCGGGTCACGCCGACTACACCTATCAGCAGAAGTACGGATTTCGCGACTATCGCGGCGGCGGCCGATCGTCCGCGCGCGAGACCGTGATGCGGGTCGCCGCCGGCGCGATCGCGCGCAAGCTCCTCGCCGAGCGGCTCGGCGTGCGGATCCAGGGATATCTCGCGCAGATGGGGCCGATCGTGCTCGATCCGGTCGATCTCCCGGGCGCCCGCTCGAACCCGTTCTTCTGCCCGGATCCGTCGCGCCTCGGCGAGCTGGAGCAACTGATCTGGAAACTGCGCGAGGAGGGCGATTCGATCGGCGCGCGCGTGACCGTGATCGCCGAGGGGGTGCCGCCCGGTTGGGGCGAGCCGGTGTTCGACCGGCTCGACGCCGACATCGCGAGCGCGATGATGGGCATCAATGCGGTCAAGGGCGTCGAGATCGGGGCCGGCTTCGAATGCGTACGGCAGCGCGGATCGGAGCACCGGGACGAGATCACGCCGCAGGGGTTCGCGTCGAACCATGCCGGTGGCGTGCTCGGCGGAATCTCCTCGGGACAGCCGATCGTCGTCAGCATCGCGCTGAAGCCGACGTCGAGCATCACGCAGCCCGCGCGCACGATCGACGTCGCCGGCCGGGCGACGACGATCTCGACGACCGGCCGGCACGATCCTTGTGTCGGGCTGCGCGCGACGCCGATCGCCGAGGCGATGCTCGCGCTGGTGCTGATCGATCACCATCTTCGCCACCGGGCGCAGTGCGGCGACGTCGTGTCGCCGACGCCCGTGGTCACGGCGGGTCCTTGAGCGCCAGTTCGACGCCGCTGCGGGTCGCGATCGTCGGTGCCGGCAGCCTGATCGGCGATGCCGTGCGCGAACGACTCGTCGCGGGGGCGCTGCCCTGCGCAAGCCTCGCACTGCTCGAGTCGACGGGATCGCCCGGGCGGGTCGCCGACCGCGGCGAGGGCGGGGACCGGGACGACGCCGAGCCCGAGACGGTGATCGGCGATGTCGATGCATTCGACTTCGGCGAAGCCGATCTGGTGTTCTTCTGCGCGCATGCCGCGACCGCGGCCCGGCACGCCGCCACCGCGGCGCAAACGGCGTGGGTGATCGACGGTACGCATGCGCATCGTGATCGTCCGGACGTCGCGCTCGTCGCCGCCGACGTGAACCCGCGTGCGCTCGAGCGGATCGGCGCACGCGGCATGGTGGCCCTGCCGGGCAGCGCGAGTGTCGCGCTTGCGACCGCGCTGGCGCCTCTCGATGCGCTTGCCGGACTCGAGCGGGTCGATGTCGCGACCTACCATGCCGTCTCGGGCGCGGGTCGGAGCGGCATCGACGGCCTTGCCGCGGACACGGTCGCCTTGCTTTCCGGCAAGTCGCCACGCAGGCGTCCGTTCGGCGAGCAGATCGCGTTCAACGTCTTGCCGTTGGTCGGCGCCCTGGACGAACAGGGAGTGAGCGACGAAGAGCGGCGGCTGGCCGACGAGACCCGCCGCCTCCTCGATGCGCCCGGACTCGCCGTCAACGTGACGGCGGTGCGTGTTCCGGTGTTCTTCGGCCATGGCCTCGCGGTGCACCTGCGGCTCGCGCGTCCATTCGAACTTGCCGACGCGATCGAGGCGCTGAGGCGCGGTCCTGGATTACGATGGATCGACTCCGCGGCCGGGCAGTTTGGACCGACGCCGGCCACGACCGCGCTGCAGCCCGATCATGTGGAGGTCGGTCGGGTAAGGATCGACGAGAGTCGTGATCGATCTCTAAATTTTTGGGTCGTTGCCGACAATGTACGCAAATGTGCGGCGCATAACGCAGTTTCGGTCGCCCAGATTTTGGTAAATAGGCCGCGTTGAGCTATAGTTTACCGGTTATGTAAACCGGGCATATTAGGTTCACAAGTTTTTGTAACTCGATGAACTTCATATAAATAAGTGCCGGTACTCTTGGAGTAGCAATGTCCACGAAGATGCCCCGTCTCTTGCTGATGGCATGCGTCGTTTGCCCGTCGATGTCGTGGGCGCTCGGGCTCGGCGAGATTCACCTGCATTCGGCGCTCGGTGAGCCCCTCAGCGCCGATATCGACCTGATCGCGGCCACCCCCCGGGACCTCGGTGACCTGCACGCCGAACTCGCGCCGGCCGACGAATATCAGCGGTACGGAATCAGCCATCCGCCCTATCTCGGGACCTTTCATTTCTCGATCGGGAAGGGTGCGAAGGGGCAGGCGGTCCTGCACGTGACCTCGACCGATTCGATTCCGGATCCGTTCGTGACCTTCCTGGTCGAAGTCGATTGGGCCCGCGGGCGATTGCTGCGCGAGTACACGGTGCTGCTCGATCCGCCGATCTACGCGTCGGGGCAGAACGCAGAACCGGCGGCGCCTGTCGCAGTGCCGCAATCGGCGGCCGTCTCCCAGCCGGCCCCCGCGCCATCCGCGTCGCCGCCCACCGAGGTCGCGACCGAACCGGCGTCGGCCGAGCCGACCGGCGCTACGAGCGCGGCCGGGGGATCGGCCCCTCGAACCGTACGCGTCGCCGCCGGTGACACACTCTCGGCGATCGCGCGCCGCTTGGGTGCGCAGGGGACGGGTTCGGTCGATCAGACGATGGTCGCGCTGTTTAGAGCCAATCCCAGCGCGTTCGACGGCAACGTGAATCTGTTGCACCGCGGGGCCATCCTGCGCGTACCGAATGCCGACCGCATCGCCGCGTTGAACGAGCGTGATGCCATCGCGCAGATCGATCAACAGATGAGCGCCTGGCGCGCGAGCGCCGGCCCGTCGGGCGGCCATTTGCGCCTGGTGCCCCCGGCCATCGCCGCCGCGGGCCATGGGTCCGCCAGCGGTGCCGGCGGCGGCGCTGCGGCGAGCGTTCGAGGCCAGAATGCGTCCCTGCGCGCCCAGGTGCAACAGCTGCAAACCCAGCTCGCGAGCGAACAGCGGCTCGTGACCGGACGCGGCTCACGACCGTCGAAAAGCGTGAGGGCCGTTTGCCGGAGCAGGGCGGACCCGCGCATCCTGTTCGCCAACAGCACATCCGCACCCACTTGGCGGCATCAAACACACCGGGCATCCGCCGGCCGGCCGCGCTAGTCTTTATGGGATCTTGATACGCCTCGACGCGAATCCACATCGCTTCCTTATGGTCCGGGCCTTACGTGAGAGTTCGAACGTGAACGCTCCCCAAAGGGGACCAGTGATGCTCGACCTTCTCATGCTGGCGATCGGCG
>JAJXYU010000172.1:2930-5256 GCA_021780395.1 Pseudomonadota bacterium | reverse complement strand
TGGTGATCGTGCGTCCGCCGGTGATCTACGGTCCCTGGGACCGGGAGACGCTCGCGCTGTTCAAGGCGGCGTCGCGGGCGCTCGTGCCGATCGCTGGATCGGGGCGCATCGCGATCGTCCACGTCGCCGATGCGGCGGCGGCGATCGCGCAGCTCGCGAGCGGTGGCGGCGCCGCGGGGCTCTTTGCGCTCGCGGACGACCGTCCGGCGGGCTACTCGGCGCGGGAGATCATGACGGAAGCGGCCCGCGCGATCGGCCGCCGCGCACGCTTCGTGCGCATTCCCGATGCCGCGTTGCTGGCGGCGGGACATGCCTCGGGCTGGCGCGGCCGGCTGCAGCGCACGGTGCCGCTCTTCAGCGCCGGCAAGGCCCGCGAGATGCTGCACCCGGACTGGTCGGTCTCGGCCGGCGAGTTGCTGCCCGCCGCGGTCTATCGAGCGCGCATCGGCATCGCCGAGGGTTTCCGTACGACGGTCGCGTGGTACAAAGGCGAGCAATGGCTCGACTGACTCCCGGCGACGGGCGGGTGGCGTGACAGTGCGCAAGGTCGTCATCTTCCGCCACAATCTGTTCAGGATCTCCGAGCCGTTCATCGCGCAACAGGCGCAGCTCCTGCGGCGGTACCGGCCGCTGTACCTCGGACGACTGCGCTATGGCGAGCCGCCGGCGGGGGCGGCGAGCTTCGCGCTGCAGGACCGGGTCCGCGGGTCGCCGCTGCCGCGGGTGATCTGGCAGATGCTGACGCGGGATACCCGGGCCTACCGGCGGCTGCTCGAGGGCCATCGGCCCGCGTTGATCCACGCGCATTTCGGCGTCAACGGCGTGTACGCGCTGCCGCTCGCGCGGCGCCTCGGCATTCCACTGGTCACGAGCTTCCATGGCTTCGACGCGACGCTGGCGACGCCCGCATTCCTGGGTTCACCGGAATGGGCGCAGTATCGATTCCGGCGCGCCCGATTGGCGCGCGACGGCGCGCTGTTCCTGTGCGTGTCGGAATACGTCCGCGACCGCGTCGTCGCGCTCGGCTTCCCGGCGGCGCGGACCCGGGTGCACTACATCGGCGTCGATACCGAGACGATCCGTCCCGCGACGACGCATCGTTCCCGGCCGACGGTGCTGCACGTCGCCCGCCTGGTGGAGAAGAAGGGGACCGCGGACCTGATCGCGGCGTTCGCGGCCGTGGTGCAGCGGGTGCCGGAGGCCGAGCTGCAGATCGTCGGCGAGGGACCGCTCGAGCAGCGGCTGCGCCGGCAGGTCGAACGGCTCGGCCTGGCCGGCGCCGTGCAGTTTCTCGGTGCGGCTCCGCACGCGGCGGTGCTCGAACGCGTGGCCCAAGCCTGGGTCCTGGCGCTGCCGAGCGTGCAGGCGCGCAGCGGCGATGCGGAAGGTCTCGGGATGGTGTTGCTGGAGGCCGCGGCGAGCGGTGTACCGGCGGTCGCCACCCGGCATGGCGGGATCCCCGAAGTGGTCGTCGACGGCGAGACCGGCCGCTTGTGCGCCGAGCACGACGTCGCAGCGCTCGCCGCCGCGTTGACCGAACTGCTCCGCGACGACGGGCTGCGCCGCCGGCTGGGCGATGCGGCGCGCGAACGGGTTCGGCGGCATTTCGATATCCGCCGGCAGACGCAAGCGCTCGAGCATCTCTACGATGCGGTGCTGGCCGATGCCCGGTGACGATGGGCATACCACCACCGACGTGGCGCTGGACCGGCCCGCGGTCGTGGTGGTCGCGCACCCGGACGACGATGCGCCGCGGACCGGGTTCGGGCGTACGGTCTGGTGCTCCAATTACGTCGGCAAGGCGCGCTGGCCGCTTGCCCGGTAACTCGCGGTAGAACCGCGCTGGAGCGAGCGCCGGGTGCTGCTCCCCGATCGGGCGTTCGCCGGCGAGCGCTCGCTCGACGTCGCGAATCCGCGGTAGTGGGCCCTGCCGTGGTGCCCGGCCGCGAGGGCGCGGCGCTGCGCGTGTCGACCGGCGGCACGGAATGATCGTGACCATGAGCACCCATGGGTTGCGTTTCGGTCAAGCGCGCTTCCGGCACAGGAAGATCTTCTCGCCGCGCAGCAGGCCGAAGCGGGCGACGTCGGGCTCGCGCGCGGTGATCTCCTCGACCTCGAAATGCCGCCGCAGCCGGTCGCGCACGTCGCGGCCGTAATAACGGACGTGATCTTCCTGGCCGAAGTGCAACAGGCGTTCGGCGCCCGAGACGATGCGCGGGTCCTCGTAGGTCTCGTCCCAGCCTTCGACGATCGGCACCATGATGAACGCCATGCCGCCGGGTCGCAGCACGCGGTGCATTTCGCGCAAGGCCCGTTCGTCGTTTAC
>JAJXYU010000172.1:0-2920 GCA_021780395.1 Pseudomonadota bacterium | reverse complement strand
GCCAATGATCGCATCGAAGCTCGCGTCCTCTAGATCCATCCGCTCGACGTTCAGCACGATGTCCGCCTCGTTGGAGAGGTCCCCGGACAGATAGGTCCGCGCGCGATGGTCCCGGACCCAGTCCCCGATCAGCGCTTCCGGCGCGACGTGCAGCACGTCCGCGCCGGCGAACAGATCGCGGCCGCGCATCGTGAGGAGCGCAAAGCGCTGACGGGAGCCGGCCGCGCACTTGGGGCAAACACTGTCGAGCTGCTGTGGAAATCCCATCCCGAGGAACCGCCCATGATGGCCGCACACGGGGCACTCGCGCGGAAACACGCCGAAGACCGCGGCCCGGAGGTTTCGTACGAGGCTGCGCAGGAAGCGAATGCGCAGGCGCAAGCCGCGATGCATCGACAAGGTGCGCCGCTTCAGCGCGATGAATCTCACGTTCATGGCGCATCCGGCTCCGTCGGTTGGGATGGCGACTCGATCGGTTCGACGATCGCGCGCCGCCGCGCGTGCGCGACGAGACCGGCATAGGTCAGCGCGGCAACGATCAGGATCACCGCGAGCCGCAGGCCGGGCTCGCCGCGGCCGATCACCCGATCCGCGGCCGCGGCGCAGACGATGAGACCGAGCGCGCCGATCGAGGGCGCGAGGAAAGCCTGCGCGAGCGCGCCGGCGCCTATGTGCCAATGGCGGCGCAGATAACGGCTCTCCCAGAAGAGCAGCGGTGGGTAGACGGTCACCCACACCGCCGCGACCACGACGAGCCCGGTCCGCGCGGGCACCACCAGCGCCGCGGCGGCGATGAGGCCGGCGCCGAGCACGAGCAGCATGATCGCGGACAGCCGGGCGGCGACCCCCGGATGGCCGGTGCCGATCACGACGGGATAGATCGTCTGTGCGGTCACGCGCAGCAGCGCCGCCGCCGCGAGCCAGACGAGCGGCCACGCCGCCGCGGCATAACTGTGTCCGTGGCGGTCGTGGATCAACGCGGTGATCGGGCCGGCGGCGAGCATCGAGGCCGCAACCAGCGGGACCACCAGCACCGCGAGCCGGTGGAGCGACCACTGCAGGGAACGCACCAGCTGCGCCGGGTGGCGCGATGCGCGAGCGAACACCGGCAACGCGGTCCGGTTGATCAGCGTCCCGACCGCGAGCGCGGGTTCCATCGCGACGGTATACGCCACCCGGTAGAGCGCGAGCTCCGTCGGTCCGTACAGCCAGCCGACCAGCAGAAAATGCAGGTTGTTGAACGATTGGTCGAGGAAGTTCCAGGCGGCAGCGCGGGTCCCGAAGCGCACCAGCGGTGCGATCTCGCCCATTCGGAACCGAATCCGTGGCCGGAACGGACGGGCGATCTGGGCGCCAATCAAAGTAAAGACACCGCTCGCGACGAAGCCGAGCACGAGCGCCCACACGCCGGCGCCGGCCACTGCGAGACCGAGGCGGACCAGCGCCGCCCCGAGCGTCGCGCCAACGCTGACCATCGCGAGGCGTTCGTACTGCAGGTCACGACTCATCATCGCGAGCGGAATCAAACTGGCACCGACGATCGGCTGCTTGGCCGCGATCGCGATGAAATACACCGTCATCCCGGCGACGCCGTAGACCGATCCGATCCACGGTGCGGCGAGCAGCACGAGCAGGCCGGTCACGAGCGCTGCGCCGGTGATGAACCAGAACAGCGTGTCGAGTTGCGCGCGCGACACGGTGCGCGCCTGGACCAGCGCTTCCCGTGCGCCCATTCCATCGAAGGCTTCGACGACGGTGCTGATCGCGAGGACCAGCGCCGCGATGCCGATCTGCCGCTTGCCGAGGAACAGCAGCACCGCGACCTGGGTCGCCATGTCGATGATCTTGACGATGACCGCGGCGCCGCCAAGCCAGTTGAACCCGCGACGCAGGTGAGCCTGCGGGTCATCCATCGGCGCGCGGCTACTCATTGCGCGGCAGCACCCACGAGCGCCTGCGCAGGACATGCACGAGCCAGCGTCCCGATTGACCGAGCCACGCACGGCGATGCCCGGGCCGCCGCGTTTGCGCCCGCGGTGGGGCCGAAGCAAACCGTTCCTGAATGATCGCGATGATCCGGCGGGCGCGGGCTTCCCAGGTGTACGCGGCGCTGTCGGCGCGCGCGGCCGCACCGAGGCGCTGCGCGAGTCCGGCATCACCGGTCACCCGACGGATCGATGCCGCGAGGTCCTCGGGGTCGTCCGGGCGGCACAGGAAGGCATTCTCCCCATGGCGCAGGACTTCGCGCAGGTCGGCCGTGTCGCCGGCGACGATCGGCCGCCCGGACGCAAGATACAGGAACACCTTCAACGGCAGTACCGTGGAGCCGTACGCGGCGAGCGGCCGCCGGGACGGTGGGATCAGCAGCACGTCCGCCGCGTCGAGGAACTGCGCGAGCGCCGTCTCGCTCTGCCACGGGACGATACGCACGTTCGACCGGTCGCGGGCGAGCGTTTCGATCGTGCCCTCGGCACTCGATCCGACCAGCAGAAACTCGTGCTCAGGCAGGCGGCGCGCCGCTTCGAGCACGACTTCGAGGCCCTTCTTGTGGTTGATCCGACCGGTATAGACCACGGTCTTGCGTTCCGGTGCGACCCCGATCCGCGCCTTCGCGGCTGCGATCGGCAACCGGTCGCGCAGCCGATCCGGCTCGAAACCGTTGTGCACACAGTAGAGTTTCGCCGCCGGGACGCCGAGCGCGAGATAACGGCTCCGCGTGTATTGCGAGTGACACACGTGCGCGATGAAGCGCCGGTGGCACAACAGGCGATAGAGCAGCGGCTGCAGCGGGGGGACCTGATCCGGCCAGGGACGGTAGTGGTCGAATACCACCCGCTGTCCGCACAGGATCGACAGCCCGGCGACCCAGAGGTTGCGCGTATAGACGAGGTCGGCCTCGTGAAACGCCCGGCGCCACACG
>JAJXYU010000005.1 GCA_021780395.1 Pseudomonadota bacterium | reverse complement strand
CCGCGAGACCCTGCCCGAAGGGTTCCAGCGCAGCGAGTTCCTCCTCGAACACGGCGCGATCGACATGATCGTCGACCGTCGCGAACTGCGCGAGAAGATCGCGGCGATGCTGCGCATGCTGCTCGGCAAGGACGGCGCTCCGGCCTGACGGGCGCACCGTCCGCACCGCCGCGCGAGGCCGTATCCCGTGGCCACTCCACTGCCGACGACGCTCGAACAATGGCTCGCGTACCAGACGCAGATCCATCCGCGCGCGATCGATCTGGGTCTCGATCGCTTGAACCGCGTGCTCGCGAACCTCGGATTCCGGCGCCCCGACGTGCCGATCATCACGGTCGGGGGAACCAACGGGAAGGGCTCGGTCGTCGCGACGACCGCGGCGATCCTCGCGGCGGCGGGATACCGGGTCGGCGTGTTCACGTCGCCGCACCTGCGCGACTACCGCGAACGGATCCGTCTCGGCGATCGGCTCATCGACGCCGATTCGCTGGTCACGGCGTTCGAGCGGATCGAGCGCGCGCGCGGCGACGTCGGACTGACCTTCTTCGAGTACAACACGCTCGCGGCGCTGCTGGTCTTCGACTCGGCCGGACTCGACGCCTGGGTGCTCGAGATCGGGATGGGCGGGCGCCTCGACGCGGTCAACGTGGTCGATCCGGACGTCGCGGTGGTGGTCAGCGTGGGTCTCGATCACCAGGAATATCTCGGCGACACCCTCGAGGCGATCGGGCGCGAGAAGGCGGGAATCTTTCGCGCGGGGCGCGCGGCGGTGCTCGGGAACCGCGAGATGCCGCCGGTGGTCGTCGAGACGGCGCATGCGGTCGGCGCGCGACCGAAGCGCCTCGGCGTCGAATTCGACTTCCGCCGCGAAGGGCGGCATTGGCGTTATCTGGGTCCGCGCTGGGACTTCACGGAACTGCCGGCGCCGAGCCTGCTCGGCGCGACCCAGTATGGGAACGCCGCGACCGCGATCGCGGCGCTCGAGGAGCTGGCGCCGCCGCTCGCGATCTCGCGGGCATCGATCGAGCAGGGGCTGCGCACGGTGAGCGTCGCCGGCCGCTTCGAGGTGCGTGCGCCGCGGACCGCGACCGGGCCGACCTGGATCCTCGACGTCGCGCACAACCCGGATGCGGCGCGCGTGCTCGCGGACAATCTGCGCTCGACGCCGATCGCGGGCCGTACCCTCGGATTGTGCGGAGTGCTCGCGGACAAGGACGCGGCGGGCGTCGTCGCGGCGCTCGCCGGATGCATCGACGCCTGGTGGTTCGTGTCGACCACGGGTGAACGAGGCCAGGACGCGACGACGCTCGCGGCGCGCGCGAATCCGCGCTCGACCGTGCCGATCGCGACCGCGCAGTCGATCGATGCGGCGTGCGATGCGGCGCATGACGCCGCGGCCGCCGGGGACCGGATCGTGGTATTCGGGTCGTTCCACGTGGTCGGCCCCGCGATCGACTGGCTCGAACGGCACGGCATTCGCCGAGGGTAGGGCCGAACCATGGAAAGACGCATGCAGGAGCGGTTGGTCGGCGCGATCATCCTGGTCGCGCTCGTGGTGCTGGTCGTGCCGGAGTTGCTGTCCGGTTCGCGGCGACCTGCGCCCGCGCCGACGACGGTCGCCCCGTCGTCGGTCGTCGCGCCGTCCTCGGCCGTCGCGCCGATGCGTACCGTGACCGTCGACGTGGCCGCGAGCCGGGCGACGCCGAGCAGCAGCGTCGAGCCACCGGTCGCGACGGCCATTCCGGCGGCACCGCCGTCGACTCCTCCCAACGCCGCATCGGTCGTTCCGGGCCGCGGCGCGACGACCGCGAAACCGCCGTCCACGGGCACCGCGGCACCCGCCGCGGCGCCGGCGACGCACGGCCGCTGGACGATCCAGCTCGGCAGCTTCGCGGACCGTGCAAACGCGTTGCGACTCGCGCGACGCTGGAAGAAACGCGGTTACGCGGCCTACGTCTCGACCGCCGGCCGCGGCGCGCGGGCGCTGCACCGGGTCCGGATGGGCGCGTTCACCAGCCGGGACGCCGCCGTTGCGTTTGCGCGAAAGTTGCGTGCGCAGGGGCAGCGCGCGAGCGTGGTCCCGCCGGGACACTGACGGCGCGATCGCGCGGCGCGGCGAGCAGGCAAGCGGCGGGGGCCGTGCTCGGTTAAAATGGCGGGGCGCGTCGTCCTGGCGCGCGGTTCGAGGTTTCGACGCTCGAGGTTCGCCGCGTGCACGGTGTCGACATTCTGATCTGCGTGGTGATGCTCGTCTCGATCGTGGCGGGGCTTTGGCGTGGCTTCATGCGCGAGGCGATCTCCCTGGTCTTCCTGGTCGGCGGGCTGATCGCCGCCTGGCGGCTCGCGCCGCTGGTCGAGCCGTACCTCGGTGGCGACCTCGCTGCGCCGTCGATCAGGCCCTGGGTCGCGCGGCTCCTCGTGTTCATCGTCGCCCAGTTCGCCGGGGCACTCGTCGGGGCGATCGCGAACTACCTCACCCGCCATGCGGGCTTCGGTTTCGTCGACCGCGCGTTCGGCTTCCTGTTCGGGACGCTGCGAGGGGCGATCGTGGTCGGCCTGCTGGTGATCTTCGGCGAACTCGTGCACCTGAACCACGAGACCTGGTGGACCCGGTCGCGGTTGATTCCCTACGGCCAGATGGTCGGCGACTGGCTGCGCTCGATGGTCGGGGACGCAGGGCCGCACTGGACGTTGATCGAGCGTGCCGGGCACGCACCCACGCCACGGGGCTGAGCGGGAGGTTCCATCAGATGTGCGGCATTGTCGGTATCGTCGGAGTCGAGCCGGCCAATCAGCGCCTCTACGATGCGTTGACGGTCCTGCAGCACCGCGGCCAGGATGCCGCCGGCATCATGACCTGCGAGGCGGGCGCGCTGCACATGCGCAAGGATTCGGGTCTCGTCCGGGACGTATTCCAGCAGAAGCACATGCTGAAGCTGCGCGGCAACGTCGGCATCGGCCACGTGCGCTACCCGACCGCGGGGAGCGACGGCGTGCTGGATGCCCAGCCGTTCTACGTGAATTCGCCTTACGGGATCTGCCTCGGGCACAACGGCAACCTGACCAATGCGCGCGAACTCGCCGAGGTATTGGTGCGGGAGGACCGCCGGCACCTGAACACCTCGTCCGATTCCGAAGTCCTGCTGAACGTGCTGGCGTCGGAGCTGCAGCGGGTCGGCACGCCGCGCGTGACCGCCGCGGATCTGTTCGCGGCGGTGACCGCGGTCTATCGCCGGTGCCGTGGTGGATACGCGGTCGTCGCGATGGTGATCGGCCACGGGATCCTCGGCTTTCGCGATCCGAACGGCATCCGGCCGCTGGTCGTCGGGTCGCGCGAGACGCCGAAGGGCGTCGAGTGGATGCTCGCATCGGAGAGCGTCGCGCTCGACATGCTGGGCTTCAAGCTCATCCGTGACGTCGCGCCGGGCGAGGCGGTGTTCATCGACGAGCAGGGGCGTTTCTATGCCCAGGCTTGCGTCGCGGCGGTGAGGCATACGCCGTGCATCTTCGAGTACGTCTATTTCGCCCGGCCCGACTCGATCATCGACAACATCTCCGTCTACAAGGCCCGCCTGAGGATGGGCGATCATCTCGCCGAGAAGATCCGGCGCGAACGACCGGACCACGACATCGACGTCGTGATCCCGATCCCGGACACCAGCCGCACGAGCGCGGTGCAGGTCGCGCAACGTCTCGGGGTCAAGTACCGCGAGGGCTTCATCAAGAATCGCTACATCGGCCGCACCTTCATCATGCCGGGCCAGGCGGAGCGAAAGAAGTCGGTGCGCAGCAAATTGAACGCGATCGACCTGGAGTTCCGCGGCAAGAACGTGCTGCTGGTGGACGATTCGATCGTGCGTGGCACGACCTCGGCGCAGATCATCGAGATGGCCCGCGAGGCCGGCGCCCGGCAGGTGTACTTCGCGTCCGCGGCGCCGCCGGTCCGGTATCCGAACGTCTACGGGATCGACATGCCGAACGCGGACGAGCTCGTCGCGTCGGGCCACAGTGACGAGGAAGTGCGGCGGATCATCGGCGCCGATTGGCTGATCTATCAGGATCTCGCGGATCTCGAGCACGCGGTGCGCCACGACAACGCGAAGATCGAGCGCTTCGACACCTCGTGTTTCTCCGGGGAATACGTGACCGGTGACGTGACGCCGGAGTATCTCGCGCGACTCCAGCACGAGCGCTCGGACACCGCGAAGCAGCGCAAGCGCGAGACGGCGGGCGGCGCGCCGAAGCCGGTCCGCGCCGTCTAACGCGGCCGGCGACGATGTCCCTGCGGCTCCTGCTGATGGCCGCGCGCGCCGAGCATCGCCTGCTCGTGCGCAAACACGTCGAGGTCGAATGGCCGGATGCCGGGATCGTCGAGCACGCGCTCGGCCGGGATCCGCCGATCGAGCCCGAGTTCGAGGCGAGCGGCTTCGACGCGGTCGTGATGGTGGCCGCGCACCCGCTCGCCGGCGCCGCGCATCTTGCGAACGAGCTGCGTGCCCGTCCGGGATTCGCGCCGATCGTGTTCCTCGCGCTCGGGGCCGGCGCAGCCGAGGGGCCGGTTCCGCGGCCCGGTCTGCAGGTCCTGCACGGCGTCCGGCTCGATCGCGCCGCGCTGCACGAAGCGCTCGGCATCGCCGCGCGTGAGCGCCGCCACACCCTCGCGCGCTTGCGTGCCCGGCCGGACTACGAGCAGCGGCATCGTTTCGGCGACGTCACGATTCGCGGCCACCGCTTCATCCGCCAGATCGGCACCGGCGGCATGTGCTCGATCTACCTCGCCGAGAGCGAGCGGGCCGGCCGGATCGCCGTGTTGAAGGTGTTCAGCCAGGTGCCGGACGTATCCGACAAGGTCGCCGGCTTCGACCGGTTCATCCAGGAATACGAGATCGTCGCGGGCCTGTGCCACGAGCACGTCGTGCGGATCTTCGACCTCGGTATCGCGGACGATCATGCGTACATCGCGATGGAGCACTTCCCGGCGGGAGACCTGCGGCGGCGGTTGCAGGCGCCGGTGCCGCCCGCGACCGCGGTCGCGTATCTCGACGAGATCGCGAGCGCGCTCGAAGCGATTCACGCGGTTGGCATACTGCACCGCGACCTGAAGCCGGCGAACATCATGCTGCGCGCCGACGGTTCCCTGTGCCTGATCGATTTCGGTCTCGCGAAGGCGGATGCGCTCGACGCCGATCTGACGGGTACGCGGGAGATCTTCGGCACCCCGTACTACATGAGTCCGGAACAGGGGCATGCCGAACCGATCGACGAGCGCAGCGACCTGTACAGCCTCGGCGTGATCTTCTACGAGATGCTGACCGGGCAGAAGCCGTTCAAGGGAT
>JAJXYU010000158.1 GCA_021780395.1 Pseudomonadota bacterium | reverse complement strand
GCGGCTCGCAGCGACCGGCGAGCTCGGCTCCTGGGTACACCCGGGCTTCTGGCAGCCGATGGATACGCTGCGCGACAAGCTCACGCTGAACGCGCTGTGGGAACAGGGAGAGGCGCCGTGGAAGCGCTGGGACGGGTGACGCGCGTCACGGAGCACGGACGCCGGTGATCTTCACGCCCCTCGATCTCGCCGGCGCGTTCCTGGTCGACGTCGACGCCCACCGCGACGAACGCGGTCTGTTCGCGCGCACGTACTGCGAGGTGGAGTTCGCCGCGCACGGCGTCGCCGCGCGCTTCCGCCAGTGCAGCGTCTCCTACAACGCGCGGCGCGGGACCTTGCGCGGAATGCACTTCCAGGCCGAGCCGCACGCCGAGGACAAGCTGGTGCGATGCACCGCCGGCGCGGTCTTCGACGTGATCGTCGATCTGCGTCCGGGCTCGGCGACCCGGCGGCGCTGGTTCGGCGTCGAACTCGGCGCCGCCGATCGTCGGGCGTTGCTGGTCCCGCGCGGCTGCGCGCACGGGTTCCTCACGCTCACCGACGCCGCCGAGGTGTTCTACATGATCTCGACACCGTATGCGGCCGAGGCCGCCCGCGGCTTCCGCTGGGACGATCCCGCGATCGGCATCGACTGGCCGTTCGCACCGACGGTCGTATCCGCGCGCGATGCCGCGCTGCCGCTGCTCGCGGACGGGTGAGCGATGTCCGGCGCGCGCGTGCTGGTCACCGGAGCGGGCGGCTTCATCGGCCGCTGGAGCCTGCCGCGGCTGCGCGCGAGCGGCTTCGAGGTGCACGCGGTCTCGTCGCGCGCTCGAGCGCTCGCCGGCATGCCGGAGTTCCGCGAGGTCACCGTGCACGAGGCGGATCTGCTCTCGATGCACGCCGCCACCGGGTTGATTCGCGCGCTGCGACCAAGCCATCTGCTGCATCTGGCGTGGATCGCGACGCCCGGGGTGTATGCGGACAGTCCCCTGAACGACCGCTGGCTCGACGCGAGCCGCGCGCTGCTGCACGAATTCCTCGCGTGCGGCGGTTCGCGCGTGGTCGGTGCGGGAACCTGTGCGGAGTACGCGCCGTCGGGCCGCGGACCGTGCATCGAGGGGCTCACGCCGCTCGCCGACGCGGCGGCGGGCGGCGTGAGCCCGTATGCGCGCTGCAAGCTCGCGCTCGGGGGTGAACTCGGCCGTGCCGCGCGGGTCGCGGGCGCCTCGAGCGCGTGGGGCCGCGTGTTCCTGCAGTTCGGCCCGCACGAGCCGCCGGAGCGGCTGGTGCCGTCGGTGATCCGGCGGTTGCTTCGCGGCGAGGACGCGCCCTGCAGCCACGGCCGGCAGGTGCGGGGGTTCCTGCACGTCGCGGACGTCGGCGATGCGTTCGCGGCGCTGCTCGCGAGTCCGGTCGAGGGGACGGTGAACATCGGTTCGGACCGCAGCCTCACGATCGGCGGACTCGTCGAGGCGATCGCGGCGCGCATCGGCGGGCCTGGGCGGGTGCTGCGCGACGCGAGACCCGCGCCCGCGAACGAACCGGCGGTGCTGGTCGCGGATGCGACGCGGCTGCGCCGCGAGGTCGGCTGGACGCCGTCGTTCGATCTCGACGCGGCACTCGAGGACACGATCGACTGGTGGCGCGCGGAGCGGCGGCGGTGATTCCCGGCTGGCACCCGTTGCTCGTGCATTTCCCGGTCGCGCTGACGATCAGCGCGGCGCTCGCGCTCGTCGCCGCGCGCGCGGTGCGCGACGACGATCTCGCGCGATCGCTCGCGATCACCGGAACCTGGAATCTGATCGCTGCCGCGGTCGCGGCCTTGTTCGCGATCGGCACCGGTATCGCCGCGCTCGCCGATCTCCAGGTCGGTGCGGCCGCGCACGCCGCGATCTTCGTCCACGTGAAATGGGCGATGCTGACCTCGACGGTGACGATGCTGCTCGCGGTGTGGCGCGCCGCAGGGCAGGCCCACGACGCGCGCCCGAGCCGCGGACTCGTGATCGCCGTCGTGCTCGCCAGCGTCGCGATGGCGATCACGGCGTATCGCGGTGACCTGAACGTCTACCGGTACGGCGTCGCGGTCGCGCGTTCCGTCCAGACGTCGCGGTAGACGCGCTCGAGGTTGCGCGCGAACCGGCGCGCATCCTGCAGCGGCGATCGGGCGAGGCGCTCGCGCAGTTCGGCGCGAAGTGCGGCGAGTGCCGGCCAGTCTGCGGCGAGCGCGACGGCCGTCGCGACGAACGCGGCGTCGCCGTCGGCCGCGAGCCGGGACAGCCCGAGCTGCGCGAGCTGGCTCCAGCCACCGCGGCCGACGCTGGTCTCGCCGATCCGCGTGACCACCGGAACCCCCATCCACAACGCGTCGAGCGTCGTCGTGTGCCCGTTGTACGGGAAGGTGTCGAGGCCGATGTCGATCCTGCGGTAGCTGCGCAGGTACTCGCCCCGAGGTCGATAGTCGACGAAGTCGATGCGCTGCGGGTCGACGCCGCGTGCGGCGAGGAACGCCGCGCGTTGCGCGCGGCGCGGCCCGTCCGGCAACAACAGCACGAGGCGCGACGCCGGCAGCGCCCGCAGCACCGGAACCCAGGTCTCGAGCGTCGCGTCGGTGAGCTTGCACGGATTGTTCAGGCAGCCGAACGTCACGAAGCCGTTGCGGAGCGCCGGCAGCGGAGCGACGTCGGGCTCGGTCGCGAGCGGGTCGTAGCACCAGAATGCATCGGGCAGCCGGACCGTGCGCTCCACGTACTGTCGCTCGGCTCCGGGGGGATCGAGCCACGGATCCGACACGCGATAGTCGATCGCGCCGTTGCCGGTCGTGCCGGGATACGCGAGCCAGCACAGCTGGACCGGCGCGGGTCGGCGGACGAACAGTCCGGGCCGGCCGCCCGCCATGTGCATCGTCAGGTCCACGAGCACGTCGATCGCGTCCGCTTCGATCTGCGAGGCGAGGGCGTCGTCGTCGAGTCCGCGCACGTCGCGCCACTCATCGGTGTGCGCGGCGATGCGTCGCGTGATCTCGTCCGGCCGGACCACGTCGCTGTAGCCGTACACCCGGACGGCGCCGCGATCGTGGTTTGCGAACAGCGGCAGCGTGAACAGCGACTGACAGTGTTCGCGGAAGTCCGGCGACACATAGCCGACCCGCAACGGCCGACCGTCCCGGTGCGCCGTCGCCGCGGGCGGTTCGCGGGGCGGCGATGCGGGAGCGAACTTGCGACCCCAGCGGCGCGCTTCCTCGAGGATCGGCTCGGGACGCGTTGCCACGAACGACAGCGCGTAGAGGAGGTTCCCATGGATTGCGGGGGAGCCGGGATCGAGTTCCACCGCGCGGCGAAACGCCGTGATCGCCTCGTCGATCGCCCCCGCGTCCTTCAGCACGCTGCCGAGGTTGTCGTGCGCGGCCGCGTTCGCCGGTGCGAGCTCGATCGCACGTCGCAGGCAGTGCTCCGCGTGCTGCAGGCGCCCGGCCGAGCGCAGCAGGCAGCCGAGGTTGTTCCAGGCGATCACCGACTCCGGCCGGGCGCGCAGCGCCTCGGTGTACGCGGCGTACGCGGCATCGGTCGCGCCCGCATCGCGGTACAGGTTGCCGAGGTTGCACAGCGCCTCGACGTGGTCGGGCCGCAGCGCGAGCGTCTGCCGGTATTGGGCGATCGCCTCGTCGCGGCGCGACTGACCCTGCAGCGCCCGGGCGAGGTTGAACGCCGCGGCCGCGTGGGTCGGCGCGGCGGCGAGCGCGCGCCGCAGGACGTGTTCGGCCTCGCGGAACTCGCGGCGGTCGCACAGCAGCACGCCGAGATTGTTCAGCGCGTCGGCATGGGTCGGCGCGACCTCGAGCACGGCGCGGTACGCCTCGATCGCCGCGAGCGCGGCGCCGTCCGCTTGCAGCGCGGCCGCACGCCCGAAACGGGCGTCCGGATCGAGCGGACTGCGTGCGAGTGCCGATTCGTAGGATTGCGCGGCGGCGCGGTGCTCGCCGGCGGCTGCGAGCGTGCGGCCGAGCCCGATCCGGTAGCGCGGTTCCGCGGGAGCCGCCGCGATCGCGCGCTCGATCCGCCCGCGGGCGGCGTCGAACCGCCCCTGCTGTAGATCGAGCAGGCCGAGTCCGAACAGCGCCCGCGGATCGTCCGGGGTCGTCGCCAGCGCGCACTCGTAGAGCCGGCGCGCCTGCACGAGGTCGCCCGCGCGATGCTGCGCGGTCGCTTGGTCGAGAATGGGTTCGGTCGTCATGCCGGGCCCGGCGGAGTCTAACCGATCCGGCGGGCCCGGGGCGCGCACGACGCGCCGAGCGTCAGGTCTTACGCGAGTACGCCGAGCACCAGCCGTTCGCGCTCACCAGTTGTCCGGCGAAGATGTTGCACGGCCGCCAGGCCTGTCCGGCGGTGCCGCCGATCTGAGCGCAGTTCGCGCACTTGTCGCCCGGCTTGTACTGCGGGAACTCGGACGCCTTGAGCGTCGCGACGTTCTCGTGATACGAGACGCCGACCGCCATCGGATCCTTCGGATTCACGTGCGGCAGGGATGGCGCGGCGGTCGTGGTGCGGGCCACCGCGAGCGCGCCCGCGGCGATCGCGATATGCTTGAGCGCCTCGCGGCGCGACAGGGTGGATCTCATCGTTGGGCTCTCCGTGTTGGATGGGCGTACATTCCCGAACGGCTCGAGTCTAGTCTACGGCGCCGGGCCGGCACTCCGGAATTCCCCTTAAGCGATGAGTGGGACGATGCAACGCTTGCCGCTCGCGAACGCGCAGATCGACTACGAGCCGTGCTTCGACCTCGGCGCGACGCCCGACCGGCTGCTCGGCCGTCTCGTCGCCGAACTCGACTGGCGGCGGGAGTCGATCGTCCTGTGGGGACGCCGGTACGAGCAACCGCGGCTGCTCGCCTGGTACGGGGATCCGGGGGCCGCGTACCGGTACTCACGGGTCCGCCACGAGCCGCTGCCGTGGACGGCGACGCTGCGGGCGATTCGCGAGCGCGTCGAGCGACGGCTCGGCCTGCGCTTCAACGGCGTGCTCGCCAACTACTATCGGGACCACCGCGACGGGATGGGCTTTCACAGCGACGACGAGCCCGAGCTCGGCGAGCGGCCGGTGATCGCCTCGGTGAGCGTCGGTGAACCCCGCACGTTCGTCTTCCGGTCGCGGACCGACCCGCGGACGTGCTCGTGGCGGCTGCGTCTCGGGTCGGGTAGTCTCCTCGTGATGAGCGGGGAGACACAGCGGTACTGGCGCCATGGGCTGCCGAAGCAGGCGCGCCCCTGCGGGCCGCGCGTCAATCTCACGTTCCGGCGGATCCTCGGGACGGCGCCACCGGCAGAGCACGACGCGTGAAGGCGCTGGTGATCGGCGGCGGTCTGCTCGGGATCAGCACCGCGTATTTCCTCGGACGGTGCGGCTGGCGGGTCGCAGTCGTCGAGCGGCGCCACGCGCCGGGACTCGAGACGAGCTACGCGAATGGCGCGCTGCTCAGCCCGAGCATGCCCGAGCCGTGGAACGCACCAGGCTGCACCCGGGAGCTCGTGCGCTCGCTCGGCCGGCGCGACGCGGCGCTGCAGCTGCGGCTGAAGGCGATGCCACGCCTCGCTCGCTGGGGCATCGATTTCCTGCGGCACTCGCACCCCGCGCGCTACGAGGCGAACACCCGCAGGAACCTGCGCCTTGCGCTGCATTCGCGCGCGACGCTCGAGGCGCTGCGTTCGCAGACGCGGATCGAGTATGGCGCGGCCGCGACCGGGACCTTGCGGGTGTTCCGTGACGCCGCGGCGCTCGAGGCCGCGCTTGCGTGGGCGGAGCGGTTGCGCGCCGACGGGCTCGAGTTCCGGCCCTTGAATCCGCAGGACACGGTCGCGCTCGAGCCCGCACTCGCGCCGATCGGCGCGCAGCTCGTCGGCGGCATTCACTATCCGCTCGACAGCGTCGGCAACGCGCACGCGTACTGCGTCGCGCTCGCCGCGGTGGCGCGCGAACTCGGCGTGGAGTTCCACTTCGGTGCCGAGGTGCGCGAGATCCACGCGAGCGGCGCGCGCGTGAGCGTGGTCCTCGGCGATGGCAGGTCGCTCAGCGCCGACCACGGGGTCGTCGCCGCCGGGAGCTATACGCCGATGCTGCTGCGGTCGGTCGGCGTGCGATTGCCGGTGCAGCCGGTCAAGGGTTACTCGCTCACGTTCGAGCGGCCTCCGCGCGATCCGCCGCTGCGGATCCCGATCTCGGACGACGACCTGCACGCGGTCGTCGTTCCGCTGCAGAACGTCCTGCGAGTCGCGGGCACCGCCGAGTTCGCGGGTTACGACCTCGGTCTGCCGGCGGTTCGGGTGCGCAACCTCGCGGGGCTGGTCTCGCAGGTGCTGCCGCGGTCGGCGCTCGATCCGGGCGAGGGCCGGCCCTGGTGCGGCCTGCGTCCGATGACGCCCGACGGCGTCCCGATCATCGGCGCCACGGGCATCGGGAATCTTTGGCTGAACACCGGTCACGGTGCGCTCGGCTGGACGCTGGCGGCCGGATCGGGGCAACTGCTCGCGGACCTGATGTCGGGCACGCCGCCCGGCCTCGACCCCGAACCGTATGCTCCCGCACGCTTCGGTCGAGCGGCGGCGACGACGACGGGTGGGACGATCGGCCGTCGCGAGTTTCTCGTCGGCGCCGCGGCGGCGACCACGGTCGCGACGGCGCGCCGGCACGGGATCGCACGAGGAGGACGGGTTCCGATGCACGAGTGGAGTGCGGTCGAGGTCGTCGCGGCCTTGCGCAACGGGGATCTCACGGTCGAGCGCTACGCGCAGGCGGTGCTCGAGCGGTGCGAGACGTGGCGCGATCTGAACGCGTTCATCACGCTCGAGCCGGATCGCGTGCTCGCGGACGCGCGCGCGCGCGATCGCGAACGACGGGCGGGCGTCGTACCCGGCCCGCTGTTCGGGCTGCCCATTCCGGTGAAGGACAGCGTGAACACCGCCGAGTACCGGACCACCGGCGGTACGCCGGCGCTGCGGCACTTCCATCCGCGCGAGGATGCGCCGCTGGTCGCCGCGCTGCGGGCCGCGGGGGCGATCGTGCTCGGCAAGACGAACCTGCATGAGCTGTCCTATGGCTGGACCAGCGACAACCTCGCGTTCGGGGCCGTGCACAACCCCTACGACACGAATCGGATCCCGGGCGGCAGCAGCGGCGGGACGGCGGCGGCGATCGCCGCGCGGATCGCGCCGCTCGGCGTCGCCGAGGACACGGAGGGGTCGATCCGCGTGCCGGCCGCGCTGTGCGGGATCGTGGGCTTGCGCCCGACCACGGGGCGCTACTCGACGCAGGGCTGCATTCCGATCACGCCGCTGTTCGATCAACTCGGTCCGCATGCGCGTCGCGTCGCGGATCTGGCACTGTTCGACGCGGTGATCTCGGGCGATCGGCGCCCGCTGCCGCGGGTCGACCTGCGGCGCGTGCGGCTCGGTGTCGTGCGCGACTACTGGTTCACGGGCCTCGACCCGGACGTCGAGCGGCTGACCGAGGAGGCGCTCGCGCGACTGCGCGGCGCGGGCGTGCAGATCGTCGAGACGCAACTGCCGGGTCTTGCCTCCCTGATCGCGCACACGACGATCCCGGTGCAGGATCACGACGTGCGCCTCTCGCTCGCGAAGTACCTGCACCGCTACGATCCGGCGGTCAGTTTCGACCAGCTCGTTCGCGAGGCGAGCCCCGACATTCGCGCGGTGTTCGAGGACGAGGTCCTGCCGGGTTCGCCGCATTTCGTCACGGAGGCCGTGTACACCGAGGCGCGCGATCGCTACCTGCCGCAGCTGCGCACCGCGGTCCGCGACTACTTCGAGCGCACCGGGGTCGCGGCGATCGTGTTCCCGGCGACGCGGGTGCCGGCGACGCGGATTGGCGAGGACGTCACGGTCGAGATCGCGGGGCGATCGGTGCCCTTCGCGAATGCGATCGCCCGCAACATCGCGCCCGGCAGCACCGCCGGCGTCCCCGGGCTCGTGATGCCGATCGGGCTGTCGCGTGGCGGGTTGCCGATCGCGCTGGAGTTCGACGCGCCGGCCGGCGCCGATCGGGCGCTGCTCGCGCTCGGTCTAGCGCTCGAGCCCGTGCTCGGCCGGATCCCCGCGCCGATCGCGCCCGGCCGCCCCGCGCGCACCTGAGCCCACGGCGCTCACGGCACCGTCGTCGTCGGCCTCCGCGACGATCCGTGCCTCGGTGCTGAACCCGAACGCGGCGTCGTAGCGGTGCAGGTGATAGATCGGCCGGTCCCGAAGGTGCGCCGGAAATTCCCCCTTGCGCAACGTCGTCGCGGTGCTGGTTGCGACCATCGCCCGGATCGCGCCGATCCAGCCGCCGGTCGAGCGGTGCACGTGGCCGCAGAACACCGCGATCACGCGTCCCGAGTGCTGCAACGCGTGCTGGAGCCGGTGCAGCGCCTCGGGGCTCGTGAAGTTCAGCGGATCGGGACCGACCGTGACCACGAACGGCGGGTGGTGCATGAATGCGGCGATCGGCTTCGCGGGGTCCGCGTCGATCCGCTCGATCAGGCGCTGCACCCGCTCCACGCAGAACTCGCCCTTGTTGCTCGCGGGGGTCACCGTGTCGAGCGCGAGCAGGCGCACCGGGAACTCCTCGACCGAGTAGTCGAGGAACCGCGGCTCCGCCGCCCGACAGGGCCCGCCCGCGAACGCGTCGCGCAGGTGCTCGCGGTGATCGCGGTTGCCCGGTGCGACGTACACCGGGACGCGGGCGGTCGCGAACAGCGAGGCGACGAGCGCGTAGTCCTCGGGGCGGCCACCGTGCGCGATGTCGCCGGTGTGGATGATCGCGTCGGGCAGCGGATCGAGCGCATTGATGTCCGCGATCGTGCGTGCGAGATCCGCGATGCGCCGGCCGGCGTCGGGAACGCCGTGGACGATATGGGTGTCGGTGATCTGCGCGACGATCATCGAGCGCGGACCGCGCTACGCGCCCTGCAGGCTGCGGTAATACTCCCTCAGGATCGCGACGACCTCGGGTCGGCTGAACTCGGGGGGGATCTCGGCGCCGGTGGAGAGCATCTCTCGCTGTTTCGTGCCGGAGATCGCGACGTGCTCGCGCGCATCGTGCGGACAGGTCCGCGCGGTCGCCATGCCGGCGCAGCGGCGGCAGTAGAACGTGACGTCGATCTTCAGCGCCTGGGTCTCGAGCGCGCCGTCCCAGAGCTGGTCGAAGATCCGGTGGGCGTCGAACGGACCGTAGTAGTCGCCGACGCCGGCGTGATCGCGGCCCACGATCAGGTGCGAGCACCCGAAGTTCTGGCGGATCAACGCGTGCAGCAGGGCCTCGCGTGGCCCCGCGTAGCGCATCTCGATCGGATAGCCCGCCTGGATCACCGTGCCCGGGCGGAAGTAATGATCGACCATCGCCTGGACCGCGCGGGTGCGGACCTCGGCCGGTATGTCGCCGGGCTTGAGCTTGCCGAGCACCTGGTGGATGAACACGCCGTCCAGCACTTCCAGCGCGATCTTCACGAGGTACTCGTGACTGCGATGCATCGGATTGCGCGTCTGGAACGCTGCGACCCGCGACCAGCCCTTCTCGAGGAACAGCGCCCGCGATTCGGCCGGCCGGAGGTACAGGTCGGGATAGCGCGACGGGTAGTCGCCTTCGCTCAGCACCATCACGCGACCCGCGAGGTTCACCGCGCCCTGATTCAGGACCTTCGCGACGCCGGGGTGTTTCGGGTCCGTGGTCCGATAGACGTGCTCGGCCTCGATCGTCCGGTCGATCCGGTATTTCTCGCGCACGTCGAGGATCGCGAGGATCCGGCCGCCGTCCGCTTCGGTGAGCGCGACTTCCTCGCCGACGTGGACCGCGCCCGCGAGCGCTTCGCTCACCGGCAAGGTGATCGGGATCGGCCAGAACAGGCCGTCGGCCAGGCGCATCTCGACGCAGGCGCCCCGCCAGTCGTCGTGCCCCATGAAGCCGTCGAGGGGCGTGTACGCGCCCATCGCGAACATCAGCACGTCCGACACCGCGCGCGAGTCGAGCGGCACCGCTCGCAGGCGCGCCGCCCGCTCGAGCTCCTCGCTTCGCTCGGTCTCCGGCAGCAGCAGCGGTCTGACCGAGGTCGAGCCGTGCGGCGGTACGAGTCGTGACATCGAAGGTCCCGGCGCGACGCCGCGCGATCAGTCGATGATGTGGTAGACCGGCGCTTTCTCCATCTGCCAGCGGCCGCTGTCGCGGTCGTACTGGGACAGGGTGAAGCAGTGCCAGTCGTTGTCGTCGAGCTTCGGGAAGTCGCCCCGGTAGTAATAGCCGGGCCAGCGCGTCTCCTGGCGGAACAGGGTGTGGTGCGTCACGCACTCGGACGCGAGCACCCGATGGTGCAGTTCCCACGCTCGCTGCAGCTGGTGAAGGTCGGGGGCCCCGATGCAGGCCATGTCCTCCTTCAGCATCTGGAGGAGCTCGAGGCCGCGGGTCAGCATCGGCTCGTTGGTCGTGTAGTGGGCGCTGATGCCCCCGACGTACTCGTCCATGATCTTCTCGAGGCGCTGCAGGCCATGCAGCGGCAGGATGAAGCTCGGCGAGACGGTGCCCGCGACGATCTCGTTGCGGCCGACGCGGTAGGTCTCGAGCGGCTGGTAGACGAGCTTGCGCAGCGCCTCGTACTCGGACTCGCTGACCGCGGGCCGGTCCTGACCCATCTCGTTCACGTACTTGACCGCGGCCTTCGCAGCGATCCGGCCCTCGGTGAAGGAGCCGGAGGAGAACTTGTGGGCGGTGCCGCCGATGGTGTCGCCGGCGCCGAACAGGCCCTCCACGGTCATCATTCGGTTGTAGCCCCACTGATACTCGGACGGCGCGTAGTCTTCCGGTCCGCTCGCCCACGCGCCCGAACAGGTCGCGTGCGAGCCCATCACGTACGGCTCCGAGGTGGTGAGCTCCGGATTGATTTCCTTCGGGTCGATGTTCTGCGATGCCCACACGATCGCCTGGCCGATCGTCATGCCGAGGAAGTTCTCCCAGCCGACGGTCTCCTTGTGCGGGTCCTTGAACGCTTCCTTCGTGACCATGCGGATCGGGCCGCGGCCGGCCTTGAGCTCCTCGAGCAGTGCGTGGTTGCGCAGGCAGGTCGGCACCGGATGGTGATTCACGTAGTCGCCGACCATCTTCTCGATCGAATCGCGCCAGAACGCCTCGTAGTCCTGGCCATACGCGTTCTGGGTGTAGGTCTTCAAATGCAGGAAGTACGCGCCGACCGGGCCGTAGCCGTCCTTGAACCGGGTCAGCACGATCCGGTTCTCCATCTGCGTCATCTTCGCGCCCGCGAGGATCGGCAGCGCATAGGCCGACGCGCTGCTCCAGGGCGCATACCAGGTCCGACCCATGCCTTCGCCGACCGCGCGGGGCTTGAAGATGTGCGATGCGCCGCCGGCGGCGACGATCACCGCCTTCGCGCGGAACACGTAGAAATCCCCGGTGCGGACATTGAAGCCGACGGCGCCCGCGACCCGGTTCGGGCGCTTCGAGTCCATCAGCAGGTGGGTGACCATGATCCGGTTGTGGACTTCGCTTGCGGCCTTGCGCGCGGCCTCCGCGACGATCGGCTTGTAGCTCTCGCCGTGGATCATGATCTGCCACTTGCCTTCGCGCTGGTAACGCCCGGTCTCGGGGTCGCGCATCATCGGCAGGCCCCACTCCTCGAACTTGTGCACGGTCGCGTCGACGTGGCGGGCGATGTCGTAGCCGAGATCTTCCCGGACCAGGCCCATGAGATCGTTGCGCGCGTAGCGCACGTGATCCTCGGGCTGGTTCTCGCCCCACTGCATGCCCATGTAGCAGTTGATCGCGTACAGCCCCTGGGCGACCGCGCC
Source organism: Pseudomonadota bacterium (assembly GCA_021780395.1). The sequence goes on along the minus strand of JAJXYU010000158.1, from coordinate 10,159 downwards.
GCTGCGCTCGATGTTCGCCTTTTCGACGCAGACGATCTTCAGATCCCGTCCCCAGTAGCGGGATTCGTACGTGGCTCCGCAACCGGCCATCCCGCCGCCGACGACGAGGATGTCCGAATCGACGAATACGGTCTTGCGGCTCATGCGACGACTCCCTTCTTGAGGCGATTGCGGTCGAGCGTCGGCAGCGCGGCGATCTTCAGCGCGTCGGGTTCGTGCGCGAGCTCCTGCGATTTCATCGCATCCGCGCTCGGGGGCGCGTATTCGGCCGGGCCCTTGATCGATCCCCAGGGCGTGGTCCGGATCGGCGACAGGAAGTGCTTCTCGCGTCCGTCGCGGAAACGGATCCGCCAGGCGATCGTGCCCTTTTCCTCCTCGCGCAGCGCCCGGACGCTGTGGCCGAGCGGCGCGAAGTCCGCGTAGCCGCGCGCGTCGATCGCGTTCTGCGGGCAGGCCTTCACGCAGGAGTAGCACTCCCAGCACATGTTGGGCTCGATGTTGTACGCACGCCGGTACGTCGGGTCGATGTGCATGATGTCGGACGGGCAGATATCGACGCAGTATCCGCAGCCGTCGCAGTTCGTCATGTAGACAAACGTGGGCATGGACGATGCTCCTCAGGGTTCAATAATGGCGCGGCGGACGACGGGCGGTGCCGAGCGTCGCGGGACGGTCGGCGGGTGCGGGGAGGTTCCGCCGGTAGCCGTTCGCCTGCTCGATGCGCTTCTGGAACGCCGCGGCCGGCTTGTAGAACATGTGCGCGAACTTCGACCACGGCACGGAGCCGAACAGCACCGTCGTCGCGAGCAGGTACAGCGCGAAGCACACGTGGCCCCAGACCGCGACGTCCAGTGCCTCGAGGCGCGCCCAGACGAGCGCGAAGGTCGCGCTCGCGAGCAGCGACACGATGAAGAGGTCCGCGCGGACCAGGCGGAACGGCGAGTGACCCTCCGCGGCGACGTCGACGCGCATCGTGAACCAGAACCAGTAGCCACCGACGCAGATCAGCGCGGCGCCGAGATACCACAGTCCGGTCACGATCGCCGGCGCCGCCGTGCTCGTGGTCGGATACGCTAATACGAGCAGCGCGGTCGTGACGACATAGAAGATGAATCCGTACATCGTCAGCAGGTGGCTGATCCGGCGCGCCGAGGTGTGGAACTCGCCGGCCGCGAGGCCGGTGACGACGACGGTGTGGATCGCGAACGCGATCTTCTCCCCGCCGGTCACCTCGCGCGTCGCGCGCCGGGCGACGGTTTCGCGGTGCTTGAAGAAGTAGGTGGCGCTCTTCTTGTGCAGCATGTCGGCGACCGTGCCGACGACGACCGCGAGGAACATCACGACGACGTAGACCTGCATGGCGGCGGGCGTGATCCAGGCGGGCAGCGCGGCGAACGGATTGAACGTGAACACTGGCGGTCCCCCGAGGCTTCTGTTTTCGCGCCACTCTATCCCCGGGGACGAGGCTCCGCAATAATCGATTCAATCGATAAATGCGATTATTATCATGCGCGAATGAGATCAATTGCGATGCCGGACCCTCGATCATGACGCTCGACCAGTTGCGCATCTTCGTCGAAGTGGCCGAACGCGGGCACGTCACGCGCGCCGCCGAGGCGCTGCGGATGAGCCAGTCGGCTGCGTCGGTCGCGATCGGCGCGCTCGAGGCGCTGTATCAGGTCCCGCTGTTCAACCGCGTCGGGCGCGGGATCCAGTTGACCGAGGCGGGACGGATCTTCCTGCGCGAGGCGCGCGCGGTGCTCGACCGCGCCGCCACGGCGCGGGCGGTGCTGCAGGACCTCGCGGGCAGTCCTGCGGGACCGATCGCGCTCGCGGCGAGCCAGACCATTGCGACGTACTGGCTGCCACGGCGGCTCGCGTCGTTCCATGCGATCAACCCCCGGGTGCGCCTCGACGTCGTCATTCGCAATACCCACGAGGTCGAGGCCGCGGTCGCCGCGAGTGAAGTGAGCATCGGCCTGGTCGAGGGTCCGACGAAGCACCCGACGCTGATCCGCACGCCTCTCGGGCACGATCAGATGGTGCTCGTCGTCGCCGCGGATCGACGCGAGCGGCCGGTCCGACGATCGGGCAAGCTCGACATCGCGCGATTGCGCTGGGTGATTCGCGAGCCGGGTTCGGGTACGCGGCAGATCTTCGAGGATCTGCTCGCGCGCGAAGGCCTCGCGCTCGAGGATCTCAACGTGTTCCTCGTGCTACCGGGCAACGAGGCCGTGCGCGAGGCGGTCGAGGCCGGGGCGGGCGCGACGATCATCTCGCGGCACGTGGTCGCCTCGGCGATCGCGGCGGGCACGCTCGCGGAGCTTCCGATCGAGCTGCCACAGCGGGAATACGCGTTGGTGAGACACCGCGACCATCACGTCACGATCGCGCAGCAGGCGCTGATCGCGCATCTGATCCGCGAGGGGGACGCGGGGTGAGGAGGGCGACGCAAGGTGCTGCGCCCAACCCAATGATATCATTGGCGCTCCCTACGGGATTCGAACCCGTGTTACAGCCTTGAGAGGGCCGTGTCCTAGGCCTCTAGACGAAGGGAGCCTATTGGGGACCTGAGCGACGACCCGCGGCCGGCGCTTTGTCGGAAGGGCTGGTAGTATACGGCCCAATTTTTTTGACTCAAGCGGAACCTGACGTTTTTGAACGAATCCTCGACCCCCCACATCCCGACCATCATCCCGCGGTCCGAGCATCCGATCTCGCGCGCCGCGATCTCTGCGAACGCCCTGAAGGTGCTGTATCGCCTCAAGGAGGCGGGCTATCAGGCCTTCCTCGTCGGCGGCGCCGTGCGCGATCTGCTGCTCGGCGTGCGCCCGAAGGACTTCGACGTCGCGACGAATGCGCTGCCCGAGGAGGTCCGGCGCCTGTTCCGCAACTGCCGGCTGATCGGCCGTCGCTTCCGCCTCGCGCACGTCCACTTCGGTAGCGAGATCATCGAGGTCGCGACGTTTCGTGCCGCGGCCGCACCAGAGCGGGAGGACGCGGAGGATCCCGACGCGGACGCGCCGGCGACGGCCGCGGAAGAGCCGGAGGACCGGGCGATCGATCCGCGTGGCCGGATCCTGCGGGACAACGTCTACGGGACGATCGAGGAGGACGTCTGGCGGCGCGATTTCGCCGCGAACGCGCTGTACTACAACATCGAGGACTTCTCGGTCTGGGACTTTGCCGGCGGCTTCGCGGACGTCGCGGCGCGCCGCCTGCGCCTGATCGGCGACCCCGATGCCCGCTATCGGGAGGATCCGGTGCGGATGCTGCGGGCGATGCGGTTCGCGGCGAAGCTCGATTTCACCTTCGATCCACCGACCGAAGCGCCGGTCGCCCGGCTCGCGTCGCTCCTCGACGGCGTGCCGCCGGCGCGGCTCTTCGACGAGACGCTGAAGCTGTTCCTGTCCGGCTACGGCGCGAAGTCCTACGCGCTGCTGCGCCGCTACGGGCTGTTCGAACACCTGTTTCCGCTCGCGGCGGCGGCGTTCGTGCAGCCGCCGTACGCCTATTCGGAGCAGATGCTCGAGATCGGCCTGCAGAGCACCGACGAGCGGATCGGCGCCGACAAGGCGGTCACGCCGACGTTCCTGTTCGCACTGCTCCTGTGGGGCGCGGTGCTGCGGGAGATGAACGAGCGCAATGCCGGGCCAGCGCCCGACGTCGCACAGTTGCTCGACGCCTGCGACGTCGTGCTGAAGAAGCAGCAGTCCCGGGTCGCGATCCCCCGGCGCTTCTCGGTGCCGATGCGGGAGCTGCTGATGCTGCAACCCCGCTTCAACCGACGCAGCGGCGTGAAGAGCCTCGGCCTGCTGCACCATCCGCGGTTTCGCGCGGCCTACGATTTCCTGATGCTGCGGGTGCAGGTCGGCGCCGCCGACCCGGACGTCGCGGCCTGGTGGACCGAGATCCAGACGCTGCCCCAGGAGGAGCGTCTGCAGCGAGTGCAGGCGCGCCCCGGGCAAGCGCCGGCTGCCGATGGCGGTGCGTCGTCGTCGCGCCGTCGCCGGCGACGCCGGGGGCGGCGCAGCGGGACGCCGCCGGCGGCTCCTTGAGGGGTCGCGAGGCCGCGAGCACGGACGCGCTCTGGCGGCCGGCCTACGTCGCGATCGGCAGCAATCTCGGCGACCCTCGGGCGCGGATCGAGGAGGCGTTCGAGCGGCTCGCGACCCTCGATCGCACGCGCCTCGTCGCGCGCTCGAGGATCTACCGGTCGCGACCGATGGGCCCGCAGGACCAGCCCGAGTTCCTGAACGCCGTCGCGGGCGTGCTGACGACCTGCGGTGCGCGCGAACTGCTCGACGACCTGCTCGCGATCGAGCGGGCGATGGGCCGGCGCCGGACCGAACGCTGGGGTCCGCGCGTGATCGACCTCGACCTGATCTGGATCGCGGGCGCGCCCGTCGCCGAGCCCGGCCTGGAGGTTCCGCATCCGGGCGTTCGCGAGCGCAATTTCGTGTTGTATCCTCTCGCGGATGTCGCGCCGACGCTGGTGATCCCGGGTTGCGGTCGAGTTCGCGAATTGAGGGAACGGGTCGGGGGCGAGGGGATCGGCGTCCTGGATGACGAATCGAATGACTGAGGTGAGCGCGAATCCGCACCGGTTCATCGCGATCGAGGGGCCGATCGGCGTCGGCAAGACGAGTCTCGCGCGCCGCTTGGCGCAGTCGATGAACGGCAAGTTGATCCTCGAGCAGGCCGACCAGAACCCGTTCCTCGAGCGCTTCTATCGCAATCCGCGGGCCGCGGCGTTCCAGGCGCAGCTGTCGTTCCTGTTCCAGCGGGCACGCCAGATCGAGGAGCTGCGACAAGCCGACCTGTTCGACGCGGTGCGGGTCTCCGATTACCTTCTCGAGAAGGATCGCTTGTTCGCACGCGTGACCCTGGACGACGCCGAATACGCACTCTACGAGCAGGTCTACTCGCGCGTCGTCGTCGATGCGCCGAAGCCCGATCTGGTCGTGTACCTGCAGGCGCCGGTCGACGCGCTGTTCGACCGGATCGCGAAGCGCGGGATCCGCTACGAGCAGTTCATCGAGCGAGAGTATCTCGAGCGCCTGTCCGAGTCGTACGCGCGCTTCTTCCACGACTACGACGCCTCGCCGCTGCTGATCGTGAACGTGGCGTCCATCGATCCGATCGGCAGCGACGCGGACTATCGGCAGCTGTTCGGCCATCTTGCGAAGATCCGGCGCGGACGCCACTTCTTCAATCCGGCCGGCGGCGGGCTGTTGCCCGGGGTTTGACGAGCCGCGCCATGGCGATGGAAATGCTCACGCGCAGCGCCTCGATCCGGGACCGGGTCCGCCACTGGCGCCACCTCGGCCAGAAGATCGCGCTGATCCCGACCGCGGGCACCCTGCACAAGGGCCACGAGCGCTTGATCGCCACGGCCCGTGCGAATTCGGTGCGGGTGATCGTGAGCACGTTCGCGCACGCCGCGGGTCGCGAGAGTCTCACGCAGGCCGCGGACCGGGAGTTCCTGCAGAAGGCCGGCGCGGACCTCATGTTCGTGCCACCGATCCACGAGATCTTCCCCTACGGCCCCGAGAACGGACCGGTCGTCGATGTCCCGCACCTCGCGAACGTGCTGGAGGGCGCGCGGCGCCCGGGCCACTTCGTCGGCCGGACGACGGTGTTCGCAAAGCTCGCGAACATCGTGCGACCCGACCTCGTCGTGATCGGCGAACGGGACTACCAGTGGCTGGTGATGGTGCGACAGCTGATCGACGATCTGTTCCTGCCGCTGGAGCTCGTCGCGTGCCCGATCGCGCGCGACTACGACGGCCTCGTGTTCGCGTCGACGAATCGACAGCTGTCGCTCGCGCAGCGCACGACGGCGCTGCGCCTGCACGCGACGCTGCGCAGCGTCGCGAAGCGCATGGACGCCGGCGAACGTGACTACAACGCGCTCGTGCAACAGGGCTTCGAAGCCCTCGCGGCGGCCGGTCTGGAGCCGGAGTACCTCGGGATCCGGCAGGCGAGCGATCTCGCGCCGGCGCGCGCCGACAGTCGCGAGCTGATCGTGCTCGCCGCGGCGACGATCGGTGCGTGCCGCCTCGTCGACAATCTACGGGTTCGGTTGAGCGAGCGGTCTTGATTCCTGCTCGGCGAGCGCCCAGCGCACGTGCTCGCGCACGAGCGCGGACGGGTGGTCGCTGCGCGCGGCGAGCGCGCGCACGGCGGCCTCGCTGCGCGGGGCGTTGCCGAGCGCGACCGCGACGTTGCGCAGCCAGCGCTCGTGGCCGATGCGGCGGATCGGGCTGCCGGCGGTCCTCGCGAGGAATTCCGGCTCGCTCCAGCCGATGAGCGCGACCAGGTCCGGTCGGTCGAGCCCCTCGCGCGGAGCGAAGCCGGCCTCGCGGGTCGGTCGCGCGAACTTGTTCCACGGGCACACGAGCTGACAGTCGTCGCAGCCGTAGATCCGGTTGCCGATCGCGCGGCGCAATTCCACCGGAATCGCCTCGTGCAATTCGATCGTCAGGTACGAGATGCAGCGGCGCGCGTCGAGGCGGTAGGGTGCGACGATCGCGCCGGTCGGGCACGCGGGTCGGCAGGCCTCGCAGGAGCCGCAGTGGGCGCTCGCCGGGGCATCCGCCGGGAGGTCGAGATCGCAGTAGATCTCGCCGAGGAAGAAATACGAGCCGGCGTCGCGACTGATCAGATTCGTGTGCTTGCCGATCCAGCCGAGTCCGGCGTTGCGTGCGAGCGCCTTCTCGAGCACCGGCGCGCTGTCGGCGAACACCCGATGGCCGAACGGCCCGATCGCGGCGGCGATCCGTTCGCAGAGCCGCTGCAGGCGCTGGCGCACGAGCTTGTGGTAGTCGCGGCCGAGCGCGTAACGGGACACGTAGCCGCGATCCGGTTCGGCGAGCACCGTCGCGGCGTCGGCCGCGTCGGCCGCGTGCGGCCAGTAATCGATGCGCGCGCTGATGCAGCTCACCGTGCCCGGGACGAGCTCGGCCGGCCGGGTTCGCTTGGTCCCGTGGCGTTCCAGATAGGCCATCCGACCGGCGAACCCGGCCGCGAGCCAGTCGTGAAAGCGCGACTCCTCGGCGCCGAGGTCGATCGAGGCGATCCCGGTCGCGGCGAAGCCGAGCTCCGCGCTCCAGCGCTTGATCGCGGCGACGAGTTCGGTGCGGTCGGCGGTGGTCGGTGATTTCACGTTCGTATAATGCCGCACGATGACCGGCCTGGATGCACGATGACCCGCCTGACCTTCGATCTGCCGGATCCCGCGGCGACCGACGAGCTCGGCCGAGCGCTCGCCCGCAGCTTTCCCGGCGCGGACGACGCCTGCCGGGTGGTTCACCTGCAGGGCGAGATCGGCGCCGGCAAGTCCTCGCTGGTTCGCGCGTTCCTGCGCGCCTGCGGCGTGCGCGGCGCGATCCGCAGTCCGACCTACACCCTCGTGGAGACCCATCCGGCCGGCGCGACGACCTTCGTGCACGTCGATCTGTACCGCCTGCGCGACCGCACCGAGACCGAGGGACTCGGCCTGCGCGAGTGTCTCGCGCCCGGTCGGGTGCTGCTGATCGAGTGGCCCGAGCGCGGCGCGGCGACCCTGCCCACGCCGGATCTGCAGATCCGCCTGGTCGACCACGGCGACGGCCGTCGCGCATCGATCGAGAGCGGCACGGACGTCGGCGCCACTTGGCTTCGATATTTAGCGTCGGATGATAGAACTATCTCCTATCTTTCTAATTTAACTTGAAAAATGATATGCACCGGCGTTAACGTAATGTCTCATGAGGCGGACCGCATCCCGATGGCCTTGGCTCCTGTGCGCGTGGATCGCCGCGGCCGCGGCCGTACCCGCTCACGCAGTCGCGCTGCGCCGGATTCGCCTGTGGCCAAGTCCGGGCGGGACCCGGGTCGTGCTGGACCTGTCCGGGCGCGCGGCCCACGACCTCTTCTTGCTGCGCGATCCCGATCGCGTGGTCATGGACTTTCCGCAGACCCGGATGGGCCCCGGTGCGCAGGTGGTCCCGGCCGGTGCGGGACTCGTCCGTGACGTTCGCACCGCGGAGCGGTCCGGCGGGATCCTGAGAGTCGTGCTCGACTTGCGATCGGGTGCGACCGCGAAGAGTTTCCCGGATCCTCGGAACGCTCGCGACGGCTATCGTCTCGTCGTGGACCTTGCGGACCGGTCCGCGCGTGCGATCCCGGCGACCGTGATCCATGCGCCGCCCCGGGGCCGCGACGTCGTGATCGCGGTGGATCCGGGCCATGGCGGCGTCGATCCCGGTGCGACCGGGCTGTACGGCACGCACGAGAAGGACGTGGTGCTCGCGATCGGCCGCGACCTCGCGGCCGACATCGACGCGCAGCCCGGGATGCGCGCGTACCTGACGCGGGACGGGGACTATTTCGTGCCGTTGCGCGACCGGATGCGCAAGGCGCGCGCGCACAACGCGGACCTGTTCGTGTCGATCCATGCCGATTCGGACCGCGACCACGCGGTCGCCGGCGCTTCGGTGTACATCCTGTCGCAGCGAGGGGCAACCGATGAGGCGGCGCGCTGGCTCGCGGAACGTGAAAACGCGTCCGACCTGATCGGCGGCGTCTCGCTCGAGAACAAGAGTCCGGTCCTCGCGTCGGTGCTGCTCGATCTGTCCCAGTCGGCGTCGATGACCGAGAGCGAACAGGCGGCTCAGGACGTGCTGCATTCGCTCGAGCACACCGAGCAGGTGCATTACGACCGCGTGCAGCAGGCGCGCTTCGTCGTGCTGAAATCGCCCGACATCCCGTCGATGCTGGTCGAGACCGACTACATCTCCAACCCGCGCGAGGAGCTGCGGCTGCGCACCCCGGCGAAGCAGATGAAGATCGCGCGCGCGATCCTCGCGGGCGTGCGACGCTACTTCTACGCGAACCCGCCGCCGGGCACGCGGATCGCGCAGTGGGTCGCGGCGCGGGCACACAAGACGCTGGTGGCCGACGGCGCCGGTCGGGCGGGCACCGTGCCGGACGAGAGCCGGCGAATCGACGCCGAGCGACGCTGAGCCGCGCGAGTCCCTCAGCCTCCGGCCAATGTGCGAACATGGTGCGTTCGCGAGGTTGCCGGTGCCGATTCGAGTCCTTCCCGAAGAGTTGATCGATCAGATCGCGGCCGGCGAGGTCGTTGAGCGCCCGGCGTCCGTGGTGAAGGAACTCGTCGAGAACGCGCTCGACGCCGGCGCGCGACGGATCGAGGTCGAGCTCGAGGCGGGCGGTGCCGCGTCGATCCGGGTGCGCGATGACGGCCGGGGGATCGTCCCGGCGGAGATTCCGCTCTCGCTCGCGCGCCACGCGACCAGCAAGATCGCCTCGCTCGCGGACCTCGAGCGGGTTCGCAGCCTCGGATTCCGTGGCGAAGCGTTGCCGAGCATCGCGTCGGTCGCGCGCTTCGCGCTGACGACGCGTGCGCCGCAGGAGCCGCACGGCTGGACGATCGAGCCGCGGGACGGCGCGGCGGGCGGGGTGCGCCCGGCAGCCCATCCGTTCGGCACCACGGTGGAGGTCCGCGACCTCTTCTTCAACGTCCCGGCCCGCCGCAAGTTCCTGCGCTCGGCGCAGACCGAGTTCCAGCACGTGCAGCGCACGCTGGAGCGGCTCGCGCTGTCGCGTTTCGACGTGGCCTTCCGCCTCGACCACCAGGGGCGCCGGGTCCTCGATCTGCCGCCCGCCGGGTCCGCCCCGGAGCGCCTGGCGCGCGTCGCCGCGATCACCGGCGAGGACTTCGCGGCGCACGTGCTCGAGGTCGAGCACGCGATCCAGAGTTTGCGCCTGCACGGATGGCTCGGCTTGCCGACCTTCTCGCGCGGTCAGTCGGACCTGCAGTTCGTGTACCTGAACGGGCGCCCCTTGCGGGACAAGCTGCTCGCGAACGCGATCCGGCTCGGGTACCAGGACGTGCTGTTCCACGGGCGCTTCCCGGCGTACCTGATCTATCTCGAGATCGATCCGGCGATGGTCGACGTGAATGCGCACCCGCAGAAGCTCGAGGTGCGTTTTCGCGATCCGCGCGCGATCCACGATTTCCTGTTCCGGTCCGTCGAGCGCGCGCTCGCCGAGACCCGACCGACCGAGGCGGCGGGCGGGGCGACCGCGTGGTTCGCGGATGCCGCGGACCGCGCGGCGGCGCACGGCCCGGCCCCTCGGCCGGTGCCCGAGC